>CBFDAY010000144.1:0-6906 GCA_965602895.1 uncultured bacterium | reverse complement strand
TTCAGCCATTTTCATGAGTTTGTTTCCGCTTTTGGCTGGCATCGTGTCCTCCAACTGTGGGGCCATTAGCATAATGCGTATAGTGTCACTAGACACATTATATTACCCTCCAATCAGCCTGTCAAGGAAAACCTTCAGAATTCAGGTTTTTTTGCCTGACCGGCGTGTTTCTATATGTAATGCTCTGATTTTAAAGGGGGTTATGTGTCATTCCGGAAGCAAACCCGCCTCTCCGCTGAGAGAATCACGGGAACACATGTGCCCATATAGCTGATTGACGGCATGGCCAATCTACGAAATCGGCCGTGAATCAAGGCATATTTCGAGTTGCCTCTTATCTGAAGGGGAGAGATATCAAAGCGGATTGGCCACAACAGTGGGGTCGCAGTCACCTGGTGCATGCCGGCACATTCGTTACAGAACGGGGGACAAGCGAGGAACGAACGGAGCCAATAGCCTGAAGACATACAGCCGCATGGGTCTGCCCCGGCGGGAGGCCTGCCGCGCTGCCCGACGAGGCGCTTGAACCTTTTGTTGGAGAGCAAGGCGCCATCTTTATGACCTTGGGCGGGCCGTAGTAGATGCGATTTGCCGTTTTCCGGCTCACCCCATTGTATAGATGTCGAACAAGTTCTCTCCCCTACCCGTTGTGGCTTCTCTGAGATATTCGGCATTTTTTCATTGACGCGTCGGCCCGATTGGAGTAAAATCAAAGAGGCTATTCACATCACGCAGACACCCATTTCTGCGTCTTTCCATGGTTTCTTCGCGTCCTTAGGAGGCATGGCGGGTGAACCTCGAACAGGTGCTCGACAGCATCAGGAGTTCTCGGAAATTCATGGGTTGCGCTACCGAGTGGCGCGAGATCCCGCCGCGCGAGGCGACGCTGGAGGATTTTCCCGACTGGATAGACAAGCGCCTCAGGCGAGTCATGCGCGGGCGCGGCATCGAAAAGCTTTACTCGCACCAGCGCTCTTCGCTCGAACGGCTCAGGGCCGGTGAAAGCATAGTAATCGTCACGCCGACGGCATCGGGCAAGACGCTCTGCTACAATCTGCCCATCCTGAACGAGGTCCTTTCCGACAGGGACTCGCGAGCCTTGTACCTTTTTCCAACCAAGGCGCTCTCGCAGGACCAGGTAGCCGAGCTGCACGGGCTGGTCACGGCGCTCGGCGAGGATATCCGCACCTACACTTACGACGGCGACACGCCCTCGTCTGCGCGAAAGGCGATAAGGCATTCGGGCCATATCGTGGTAACCAACCCCGACATGCTGCACACCGGCATTCTGCCGCATCACACCAAGTGGATAAAGCTTTTCGAGAAGCTCAAGTACGTCGTCGTCGATGAGCTGCATAATTATCGAGGCGTGTTCGGCAGCCACGTGGCCAACGTGCTGAGGCGGCTGCGGAGGCTGTGCGAATTCTATGACTCTTCGCCGCAGTTCATATGCTGTTCGGCCACCATCGCCAACCCGGCCGAACTTGCCGAAAAGATCATCGGCTCTCCCGTTTCGCTCGTGGACAACAACGGCGCCCCTTCGGGACGAAAGCATTTCATTCTATACAATCCTCCCGTGGTAAACCGCGAACTCGGGATAAGGAGGTCGGTCGTCTCCGAATCGAGCGGCATCGCCAGGAATTTCCTGAGCAAAGACATCCAGACGATCGTCTTCGGCCGAAGCCGCCTGCGCGTGGAGATACTCGTCACCTATCTCAAGGAGGCCGTGCGCAAGATGCGCAAGTCCGACCGTCTCGTGCGAGGCTATCGCGGCGGATATCTGCCGAATGAGCGCCGCGCAATCGAGCGCGGCCTGCGCGAAGGCGACATCATGGCCGTCGTCAGCACGAACGCGCTCGAGCTGGGTATCGACATCGGCGAGCTTGACGTCAGCATCATGGCCGGATATCCCGGCACGATCGCGAGCACATGGCAGCAGGCCGGGCGCGCGGGCAGGCGCAGCAAGGTTTCCGCCGCAATCCTCGTGGCCAGCAGCGCGCCTATCGATCAGTACCTTATCAACCATCCCGAGTATTTCTTCTCGCAGTCGCCCGAGAACGGAATCGTCGACCCGGCCAATCTCATAATCCTGATGGGCCACATCAAGTGCGCGGCATTCGAGCTTCCGTTCCGCGACGGCGAGACTTTTGTCGTCGACTCCATCGAGGAGATCCTCAAGTACCTCGAAGAACACCACATCCTGCGCCACGTCGACGGCAAGTGGCACTGGACCTCCGACGTGTATCCCGCCGAGGAGATCAGCCTGCGGAGCGCGTCGCCCGAGAACGTCGTCATCATCGATGTGACCGACAGGGCGCGCGTCATCGGAGAGGTCGACCTGCACAGCGCCCCGCTGATCGTGTATGAGGGCGCGATATACATCCACGAGAGCAGGCAGTACGAGATCGAGAAATTCGACTACGAGAACAAAAAGGCCTACGGCCGCGAGGTCGATTCGGACTATTACACCGACGCCGAGTCGAAAACCGACATCAAGGTGCTCGACGTCGCCGCGCAAGCGGACCTCGCGAAAACGAGCAAGGCGCACGGCGAAGTTAGCGTCACGACGCTGCCGGTAATGTACAAAAAGATCAAGTTCAACACGCACGAGAATATCGGTACCGGCCGCATCCATCTGCCCGAGCAGGAGATGCACACGACCTCGTACTGGACGGACTTCCGCCCCGACGCGGTCGAGGCGGCGGGCATTCCGGAGGGCGACCTCGGCGGCGGCCTCAAGGCGCTGTCCAACGTGCTCGTCAACGTCGTGCCGATATACATCATGTGCGACCCGAGCGATATCCGCTCCGTCAGCATGGTGCGCGCGCCTTTCAACCAGAGGCCGACGATATACATCTACGACAACTATCCCGGCGGCGTCGGGTTCAGCCAAAAGCTTTATCGGCTGCACGACTCGCTGCTCGACGTTGCGCGAGAGATGATCGCCCAGTGCAACTGCGACAGCGGCTGCCCCTCCTGTGTCGGGCCCGCGCTCGAAGTCGGCGAGACCGGCAAGAAGAGCGCATTGAAGCTCATCAAAATAGCAATGGGCGGCAATCCACAATGAAGCTGAGAGACAAGCTCGAAAGATATGCCCCACCCTCGAACCCGCCGGGGACCGGACGAACAACGCCTTCGCCCTCCTGCCCCGCCGAATGCGAGCATTCGACGCATGTGTATCCCCCGCATTACCGCCACAGCGGCCTCTGCGTCGATTCGCTCGGAGGACGCTTCGGGGACGCGGCGCGGATGCTGCTTTCGTCACCTATCGGGCGGGCGGTCAATTTCGAGCGGATCGCGTTCATCGACACCGAGACAACGGGCCTTTCGGGCGGGGCTGGCGTGTGCGCGTTCCTCGTCGGAGTGGGCTATCTCACAGAGGACGGCTTCGTCGTGGAACAATTCCTCATGAGCGATTTCCCGGCCGAGCCCGATATGCTGCGCCGCGTCGGCGAAACGCTTCGCGGATTCGACGTCATCGCGAGCTACAACGGCCGCGCGTTCGACATCCCCATCCTCGACAGCCGGTTTCTGCTCAACAGCGTCCGCGAAAGTTTGAGCGACCGGCCTCAGCTCGACCTGCTGCACGCCGCGCGCCGCATATGGAAGCATCGCCTGGACAATTGCAGCCTCAAGTCGATCGAGGCGAACGTGCTGGATTTCTTCCGCGTCGACGACATCGACGGCTGGCTCATCCCACAAACCTATTTCGAATTCCTGCGAACCGGCGAGCGCGACCTGATCGAGCCGGTCATGCACCACAACCGGCTGGATATCCTGTCGCTCGCTTTCGTCGCGCAGATGATACTATCCGCCCTTGATGCCCCAAGCGAGGCGCCGCTGCATTATGGAGAAGACTGGTTCGGGCTGGGAACGCTCTTTGAAAAGCATCGGAGAATGAAAGAGGCCGTTGGCTGCTTCGAGCACGCGATGGAAATGGGGCTGCATGAGGACGCAAGGGCACGCTGCATGAAGCTGCTGTCGCTCACACACAAGCGCAAAGGCGACTGGGACAATGCGGTCAGGCTGTGGAACGAGGAAGCCGACGACGACTCGCACAAGCTGTTCGCGCTTGAGGAACTCGCCAAGTTCCACGAGCATCGGACGCGCGATCTCTCCGGGGCGCGCGAGGTATGCCGCCGGGCTATCACAATGCTCGAAATCAGGGCCGCGACCACCGACGCCGATCTCACGCGCCACTTCGAGCAATTCGAATACCGCCTGAGAAGAATTGAGAAAAAGATTAGAAGAAGGGGAAACTGCTAGCAGAGAATCATGTCATTCCCGCGAAGGCGGGAATCTACTTATATACTGAGCCGCTGAGTGAAATGGATTCCCGCTTTCGCGGGAATGACAGCAGGGGTGAGAAGCGGGAATGACAGTAGGGGTGAGAATGACTGTGGAAGCGGGAATGACAGTAGGGATGAGAACGGCTGTGGGAGCAAAAATGACAATATTGGAGGCAAGAAGCTGCATCGTATCCAACACGCGGGAATGACAAAAAATGCATTTTGAATACAAACATTTCAACCGAATATGTGGGTTGGCGCTTTCTGCTTTCCTTGTCTTCGTCCTATCTTCTGTTATAACGGCGAAAGATATTTCCAGCAAAAAACCTCTTGCCGAGCGGATCGAGGCAATCCTTCGTCTCGAGAAAGCAGACAGCGGCACATGGGCGGTCGAGGTCGTGTCGCTGGATTCCGGTGAGACGCTGTGCGAGATGAATTCGAGCAGGCCGATGCTCCCGGCCTCGAACATGAAGCTGTTCACAACGGCCGCGGCGCTTTATTATATGGGGCCTGATTTCACAACGAAGACCTCCTTTTATTTCGACGGCGAACTCGACAAGAAAGGAACGCTCCGCGGCGACCTCATCATGTACGGCCGCGGCGACCCGAACATATCGGGGCGCTTCCATGAGACGCCGACGTCGATATTCGAGGAAATCGCCGCCGAACTGAAGGCGCTGGGCCTGCGCAGGATCGAGGGCGACATAGTCGGTGACGACAGCTATTTCGACGCGCAATACTACGGGCCGTGGCTGCCGAAAGAGCGACACAAGTGGTATGCCGCCCGCGTGAGCGCGCTTTCGTTCAACGACAATTGCATCGACATCTACGTGTACCCCGGCCCCTCGCCGGGTGCAAGAGCGAGGGTTGTGAAGTCGCCGAGGACATCTTTCGCAAAGGTCGTCAACCGGGCGTCGACAACAAGCCGCAAGGGCAACTCTGTGTGGATCTCGCCGCTGGGTAACGGGCGCGGCGATATCCTCGTCGGCGGAAAGATCTGGACGGGCAAGCCCGTGGAGGAGCTGTGGTTTCCCGTCGAATCGCCGCCGCTGTATGCCGCGACAGTTTTCAAAGAGACCCTGGAGCGGGCCGGGGTCCGTATTTCGGGAAAGGCGCGCGTGCTGGGGTCCGGACACAAGACGGCCGTTCCCGAAGGCGCTAAGGCGGTTGTCGAACGCGAATCGCTTCCGCTATCCGATATGATCAAGGTCGTGAACAAGCGCAGCCAGAACCTGCACGCCGAGCTGCTTCTCAAACAGATCGGGCTTCACGAGGGTTATGGATCGACATTCGACGGCGGCATCAAAGCAATGAACGCTTTCATCCATTCGTCGCAAATCGACCCGAATGCGGTCATCATGCGCGACGGCTCGGGCCTGTGCCGCGAGAACCGCGCGAGCGCCCACTCGATAGTCGAGTTATTAAAGTATATGGACGCGAGCGAACACGGCGAGACTTTCAGAAATTCGCTTGCGGTTGCGGGAGTCGACAAATCGCTGCGGAGGATGAAGTGGATCGTGCCAAAAGGGAAAGTACAGGCCAAGACGGGGTGGCTGAAGGGCACACTCGCGCTGTCGGGATACGTCGAGGGCAGGACCCAGCGGTTGGCCTTCTCGATCATAGTGAACGATTATGAGGCGGATACTATAAGGGTCCGCCGCGCCAGAGACAGAATTTGCGCCGAGCTGACCCTCTATTGACGAGGAACGGCAGGCGGCCTTCAGAATTCCTACGCGAGCTGCGCGCGCAAGGCCTCAAGCGAGGCTTTTTTACATTCGGGACAGTAGGTGTGCGAGGCATATTGCATGACTACGTAGGGTTCCTCAACGACGACCCATTGGTTCTCTTCGCACACCTTCAGGCAAACGCAGCACTGAATGATCACCGGTCATTATCCTCCCAGATTTATGTGGCTATCGCATGTCAATCATCAGATAATCAGTCAATTTTGATGCCACCGCCCATGGACTTCGGCGAAAGAGCATAACATACTGATACACCTTATGTTAGCTGCCATGAAATTCGCCTGTCAGATATGCGGCATTCCCGCCTCGGGCAATTTCTGCCGGAAAGGTATTCCCTGTGGGCAGAAAGTTCCGCGGCATTTCGGGATCAGCTCAACTCTGTGATATCATGTAAATTCATGGTGATGCTCGGCGAACCCAGAGCGGAGGATTTCGTATGATACTGAAAAAGGGTCAGTTGCCTGTCCTTGTTGTGAATGCGTGCGCGCTCGCGGCGTTCACCGTCCTTTTCGCTTCGCGGAAAAATTACGAGTTCCTGCTCTACATCGGCGTCATCATATTCTTCCTTGCGCTGATTCTGGCGACCAACAAGAGGGTTGACTATCCGAACGGCGTGCTCTGGGGGCTGACGGCGTGGGCGCTTCTGCATATGTCGGGCGGCGGGCTGTATCTCGGCGAGGTCAAGGTCTACGAGTTCATTCTCATTCCTCTATCGGAGAAATACCATATATTTCGCTACGACCAGTTCGTGCACATCGTGGGCTTCGGTGTGGCGACGCTCGTCATGTATTACCTCATCAAGCCACTGCTCCGGCCCAATCTGGACCGGTGGGTCGCGCTCTCGATCGTAATCGTGATGGCGGGCCTCGGCG
>CBFDAY010000143.1:0-6939 GCA_965602895.1 uncultured bacterium | reverse complement strand
ATCTGGGCAAGCGCGGTCATCCGCGCCGACTTCAACTACATCAGGATCGGCCGCTACACCAACATCCAGGACAACGCGACGATTCATTGCTCGCCGTCACATCCGACGACCGTCGGCGACTTTGTCACCGCGGCGCACTCGTCGATCATGCATGCGTGCGCCATCGGCAATTGCGTGCTGATAGGAATGAACGCGACCGTGCTCGACGGCGCGCAGGTGGGCGACGGCACGCTGATAGCGGCAGGCGCAGTCGTCAAGGAAAACATGGTCGTGCCGCCCAACTCGCTCGTCGTCGGCGTGCCCGGCCGCATCATCGAGGGCAAAGGCCGCCCCGAATTCATCGAGCAGAACGCGATTTCCTACTACCTGCTCTCCCGCAAATACATCACCGGCGAAGACAGCATTCCCCCTGATGAGCTGATGCAGCAGATGGCTGAGTTTAAGCTGGAGGAGTGAATCTTCCGAATTTGCCAAATTAATGTGGGAGCGCGGCGCCGTGCCCGCCCTTAGAGACTAAAGGACACTTGACGCTCCTTGGCCGCTCATGTATATTTGTCACGTGTTTTGTTTAAGAGGAAGGAAAGGTGAGGTGAACATCAATGGATGATATTCAGAAGGTGGTCGATGCGCTCGATGCGAACAACATTGAGTGCATCTATGTTCAAAGCAAAGACGAGGCCCTCGCAAAGGCGCTGGAGCTGATCCCCGAGGGCTCGGAGGTCGGGCTCGGAGGCTCGGTCTCGGTCGAGGAGATCGGTCTTTTGGAAAAGCTCCGCAGCGGTAACTACACGCTGCACGACCAGTACGAGCCGGGCATCGACATGATGGAGAATATGGCGCGCCGCAAGAAGGGCATGATGTCGCCGTTCTTCGTCGCCGGAACCAACGCCATCACGATGGACGGCCAACTCGTCAACGTCGACGGCATGGGCAACCGCGTTTGCGCCCAGATATTCGGTCCCGACAAGGTGATCCTTGTCGCGGGCACGAACAAGATTGTCAAGGACGTGCACGAGGCGTTTGAGCGGCTGCAGAATGTTGCCGCCCCCATCAATGCAAAGCGTGTCGGCGTCGGCACGCCGTGCGCCGAAACGGGCGAGTGCATCGATTGCGATTCGCCGATGCGGATCTGCAACATGTACACGATCATACGCAGGATGATGTTCCCCGGCCGCCTGACGCTTATTCTTGTGAGCGAAGATCTGGGATTTTAGATGTGGCAACCGACCGATAATCAGGAGTAGGGGCGCATTGAGTGCGCCCCGGTTTGGTTTGTATCGGAGACAGTCCCGGAATCTACTTGCGCAAATCCGCCTAATCTGCGGTTGGATGCCTCTTTTTGTCCAATTCGTGTGATTCGTGTTCCGTGATCTTAGAGGTTTTCGTGGATTTGGTCTGCGTTTATTTACCGTGCATCTGGTCTGAGATTTTTTGAAAAATATTCGGTCTTCAGAAAGAAAAATAGATTTTTTTTTTTGCGAAAAACCCCTTGACGGATTTTTTGCCTTGTGATATTATGTTGGTCAACCAACATAATATCGGAGGGCCTCGACTGCTATGCCCAGAAAAATAATCGCGCCCGAAAGAAAAAAGGAAATTATCGCCGGACTTTTCAAGTGCCTCGGGAATGCGGGCCATGAGCAGGTCACCATCAAGGATATAGCAAAGGCGGCAAACCTCAGCCACGGCGTAATTCATTATTATTTCGACAGCAAAAAGGACATAATGCTGGCCCTCGTCGAGGATTTCATCAGCCGCAACGAAAGCCTCATGCAGGACCGCCTGGCGAAGATCGAATCCGCTTGGGAGCGCCTGCGCGCGTTCATATCGTTTGCCGTCGAGCGCCTTGTCCTCGATCCCGAAACCAGCATGTTTTTTCTGAACCTGTACCAGATGGCGATGACCGACGAAGAAATCCGATCCGGCGCAATGTCGACATATGCGCATTTCAGGCGGGCGATCCATGAGCTTATCGAGTATGGGATTGCGCGCGGAGAGTTTGCCGAGGTGGAACCCGAGAAGCTCGCGTTTTTCTGCGTCGGCTGCGTCGAGGGCATCTGGCTCCAGATGGCCATGGATCCGAACCTTTTTGACAGGGAGACGATAGAAGGCCTACTGTATGAAAAAATCGCGTCCCAAATTGCAAAGTAGGATTTTAGAGTGGGACAGGAAAATCAGCGGCAAAAACTGCTCCAACGTTATTCAATGGAGATGGTGTCGAAGCTCGTTTGAACCTTTTTTTCAGATTGGATAGAATGCGGGGGAGAGATCGCGGTCAAGCCGATTCGCCAGGCCGCAGACCCCATGAGGGACTGTGAAACTATAGTCAATATTTCCCGGGTTGGAGAGGAAGCGTTTTTTGGAGGTATGAATCATATGGCACTATCAAAAGAGGAATGCTTAAAGCTTTATGAATCAATGCAAAAAATTCGGAAATTCGAGGCAGAGGTCTCCGAATTGTTCGCGGGCGGAAGCATCCCGGGCTTTGTGCATCTGTATATCGGGCAAGAGGCTGTCGCTGTCGGCGCTTGCGCGGCCCTGAATTCCGACGACTACATCACCAGCACTCACCGCGGGCACGGCCACCTCATCGCCAAGGGCGGCGACCTGAAGAAAATGATGGCGGAGCTGTTCGGCAAGGAGACAGGCTACTGCCGCGGCCGCGGCGGTTCGATGCATATCGTCGACGTCGGGCTTGGAATTCTCGGCGCCAATGGCATCGTCGGCGCGGGAACCCAGATCGCGGCGGGAGCTGGCCTGAGCGCGAAATTAAAAAAGAGCGGGCAAGTTGTCATCTGTTTCTTCGGCGACAATGCGACGAGCGAAGGCATGTTCCATGAGAGCATCAACCTCGCGTCGGTCTGGGACCTGCCGGTTGTCTTTGTGTGCGAGAACAACCTCTACGGCCAGTTCACCCCTTATGAAAAGCACTCGAAGGTGCCGGACATCGCCGAAAAAGCGAAGGCTTACGGTATCCCCGGAGTGATCGTTGACGGCAACGACGTAGTCGCCGTAATGGAGGGAACCACCGAAGCCATAGAAAGAGCGCGCGCGGGCGAAGGACCCACGCTTATCGAGTGCAAGACCTACCGCTGGCATGGCCACTATGAGGGCGACGTTTACCCGTACAGGGACGATGAGGAGATCGAGCAGTGGAAAGAGAAATGTCCGATCTCCAATTTCCGCACGAAACTTATCGGAGAGGGCATCGCGACGCAAGAGGAATTGGACTCCATTGACGATGCCGTCGATAGCGCCGTCAAGGATGCCATCGACTTTGCCGATGAGAGTCCCGAGCCGGACCCGGCTACCGTGGGGGACAACATAGTGAGTATCGAAACGGTTGTCGAAAGCCAGTCCTTCGAGGAGGAGCCCGACGAAAATCCGCTCGCGCTCACGATTCAGCAGACGCTTCGAGATGAGATGCTGCGCGACCCGAATGTTGTGATTCTGGGTGAGGATGTCACTTTTGGAATTTTCGGCGTTACCGCAGGCCTCGTCCAGGAATTCGGCGAGGAGCGCGTGCTCGACACGCCCATCAGCGAGAATATCATCGCAGGGGCGGCCGTGGGCGCGGCGATGACCGGCCTCAGGCCGGTGGCCGAGATCGAATTCGGCGATTTCCTGACATGCTGCATGGACCCGATAATAAACCAGGCCGCAAAGATGAGGTTTATGACCGGCGGGCAGGTTAAAATGCCACTGGTAATCCGAACCAACACCGGAGCGGGCTTTTCGGCGGGCGCTCAGCACTCGCAGAGCCTGGAGGCCATGCTGATGCATGTGCCGGGCTTGATGATCGCTGTTCCATCGACCCCGCGCGACGCCAAGGGGCTGCTCACAACCGCCATCCGTTCCGATAATCCGGTCCTGTTCTTTGAGAACAAATCGATGTACTTTAACTCCGGCAAAGTTCCCAAGGGCGAATACATGATTCCCTTTGGCAAGGCCGACATAAAGCGCGCGGGCAAGGACGTCACCGTGGTCGCCCTCGCCTCAATGGTTGCCAAGACGCTCAGCGTCGCCGAAAGACTCCAGAAAGACGGGATTTCCGTCGAAGTGGTGGATCCTCGCACTCTCGCTCCGCTGGACAGGGAGACGATTTTCGAATCGGTCAAGAAAACGGGACGCCTCGTCATAGTCGAAGAGGGATGTCTGACGGGCGGCTTCGGGGCCGAAGTGGCCGCATCCGCCGCGAAAGAGGTTTTCGATTACCTCGATGCTCCTATCGAGAGGGTCGCCGCGCCCGACACGCCCATTCCGTTTGCGCCAATGCTCGAACAAACAGTCGTTCCGGACGAAGACAGGATCGAAGAAGCTATCCGCGGCGTAATGGGAGAATGATATGGCTAGAAAAATTGTGATGCCCAAGCTGGGTCTGGTGATGAAAGAGGGGCTCGTCGTCCTTTGGCATATGGAGGAGGGCGAAGAGATCGAAGAGGGCGAAGTCCTCCTCGAAATCGAATCGGATAAGGTTACTACGGAGATTGAGTCGCCTGCCTCCGGCGTCGTCAGGAAAATCATCGTCCAGGAGGAAGAAATCGTTCCATGCGGCACGACGGTCGCCATTATAGCGGACGCCGACGAAGAAATACCCGATCTCGATCAGATAATAGCCGAGTCGCGGGCTGTAGTGATGACGCGCGAGCAGTGGGAAGCAAAGCAATCTCTCAAGGAGGCAGCCCCGGAGGACGAGGAGGAGCGACCCACAGTCGAGATCAAGGCCTCTCCCGCCGCTAAGAGACTGGCGAAAGAGCACGGAATCGACCTTTCCACCGTAAAGGGGACGGGCCCGGATGGGCGTATCGTGCGCGAAGACGTGCTCGCGGCCGCCGAAGGGACCGCAGGAGCGCCCGAATCCGCCTTCGAGGGCAGGCCCGGCGAGAGCGTTCCGATGGGCAAGATGCGGCGCTCGATTGGGGAAAACATGGGCCGGAGCGCGCATTCGGTGGCCCGCGTCGTGCATTTTGCCGAGGTCGACATGACTAAAGCGGTCGAATACCGCCAGGAGCACAAACAATCGTTCAAGGAGGTCGAGGGCGCCGATCTCTCCTATAACGCCATCCTCATAAAGGCAACCGCGCTGGCGATGCAGGAGTATCCGGCGCTCAATGTCTCGCTCGACGGCAGCATGATCCGAAAGCATGCTGACATTAATATCGGGCTGGCAGTCGCGCTCGACGAAGGCCTGATCACAATGTCGATAAAGGACGCCGACAAGAAGGATTTGCCCGAAATAGCGCGAGATGCCGCCTCGCTTATCGAAAAGGCAAGGGAGGGCGGCTACACGGTCGACGACGTCACCGGAAGCAGCATAACTATTTCAAGCTTGGGCGCTTACGACATCGATTGCTTTACGCCGATAGTCAATCTTCCCGAGGCCGCGATAATCGGAGTCGGCTCGATGGCCAAAAAGCCGGTGGTCAAGCACGACAAAATAGAAATCGCCCCGATCATGAAGCTGTCGCTTTCGTTCGACCACAGGCTCGTCGACGGCGCACCCGCAGCCCAGTTTCTGCAGATACTAAAGCGGCGGCTTGAGGCAATGGATTTTCTTGACTGAAAGTTGGGGGAAATAGCCACTCAAAGGAGAGAGCACCATGAGCGATGTTTACAAACGGTTGGCCAAGAAACTTGATGATATGCCCAATGGTTATCCCGCTACCGATAGCGGCGTTGAACTGAGGATTCTCGAACATATCTTCACTCCCGAAGAAGCCGAGATGGCGCTCAAGATCAGGCCGATCCCGGAAACGGTCGAGGCTATCGCCGAACGTCTCGGCAAACCCGTGGACGAGATGCAGGCGATTCTGGACGACATGGTCCTGAAGGGACAGATCGAGGCCCTAAAGAAGGACGGAAAGCAGATGTACAAGCTGGTTCCGTTCGCCGTCGGCCTCTACGAGCTTTACTTTCTTCGAAAGGACCAGACGGAGAGCCAGCAAAGAGAGTTCATGAAGCTGTTCGAGGAGTATTTGCCCGATTTTGGGATGTACATCGCGGGCTTTGAGCCGCCGTATTTTCGGGTAGTGCCAGTAAGCACGGAGATCAAAGCGGACCTTCATGTGCATCGTTACGATGATATACGCGGGATGCTCGAAGAGGCCAAGTCCTTTCAGCTTCAAGATTGTATGTGCCGAAGGGAACAGGGGTTTCTGGGCAATCGGTGCAAATACCCGCTGGATGTCTGTCTCAGCTTTTCCAACGAGGAAAACGAGTACGAAAGATATCCGGAACTGGGCAAGATTATATCCAAAGAGGAAGCTTTCAAGGTCATTGAGAGGGCTGAGGAAGAAGGCCTCGTTCACCTCACCTATAATGTTGTCGAAGGACAGAATTTCGTCTGCGCCTGCTGTCCCTGCTGCTGCGGGATGCTCCGCGCCGTGAAGGAATTCAATCTCCCCACCGCATTGGCAAAGAGCGATTTCGTGGCCGTGATAGACCAGGAGAGCTGTACCGCATGCGGGGTATGCAGGGATGAGCGATGTCCGATGGATGCGATTGTCGAAGAGGATGATGAATACCGCGTGCTCGAAGAGCGCTGCATCGGGTGCGGGGCGTGCGCGCCGACATGTCCCACGGAGGCGATAACATTGGTTCACAAGCCCGAAGCCGAGTGTGCCGAGCCGCCTGCCGACACGATGGAATGGAAGAAAGAGCGCGCCGCCGCCCGCGGGGTTGAGATTGATCTGGATTGATTCCGGGGAAGTGATGTCATGGCTGAAAAGAAATTTGAAAGGAGAAGAACATGAGTGCAGAGCATGCAAATGCGAAGAAGCAGGATGCGGAGCTCTACTCCATGGGCGCCGCTTTCAATGGCGTCGAAATCGTTCCCATATTCGAAGCGCGTATTCCGCTTATCGATATGGGATTCCTGCATAGCGACGTCTGCTATGATGTCGTGAGTGTATGGAAAGGGAGCTTTTTCAGGCTTAACGA
>CBFDAY010000142.1:0-6984 GCA_965602895.1 uncultured bacterium | reverse complement strand
GTAATTAAACCAATTAACAAAAGTGGTGCTATAATATTTTTTCCATATCAATCTCCTCAAATGTTTCAGGGAATTGATCAACTGCAGACAGATCTTGGAACTAAATTGACGATTGGAGATGGCGGATTGTTTCCGTCAGCGCGGACTCAATGTCACAATCGTCAAACGATCGCCCGTCATGCTTACTTCTCTGCCTGAAGACCTCGACCTTCTGGTAAGGGAGGAACTTACACGCCGCGACGTAGAGGTTATCCACGGAACGCCCATTCAACGGATCGAGCCCGGGAAACGCCTCAAGCTGGTCCTTGCCGACCGCGAGCTTGACACCGACATCATCCTGGCGGCCACCGGCTTCGCCCCCAACTCGGGACTGGGCCTGGCCGCGGGCCTCGATCAAGGCGCAGGTGGGGCTATCGCCGTGGACCGCTTCGGTTGCACCAGTGACCCCAATATCTACGCCATCGGCGACTGCTCGGACAATATTCATCACTTCACCGGAAAAAGAGTCTGGGTTCCTATGGCCCTTCATGCAAACCGTGCGGGAAGAATCGTGGGCGCCAACGTCGTGGGTGGCTGTGAGGAAATACCCCCGATACTCGGTACTTCAGCGGTCAAAGTCTTCGGCCTCGAGGTCACGGCCACCGGGCTTTCCCATAAACAGGCGGAGGCGGAAGGCTTTTCCCCTGTCTCGGCCACAATCAAGACGAACACCAGAGCTCATGCCTATCCCGGAGCCAAGAAAATCCACGTCCACATGGTGCTTAACCAGCCCGACGGGAAAATTCTCGGCGGGGCAATAGTCGGAGAGGAAAAGGCCGCCATCAGAATTAATGTTATAGCCACCGCCCTTCACGCCAACATGAATATCAAGCAGTTCGCACAGCTCGACCTCATGTACTCACCTCCCTTTGCCCCCGCCTGGGACCCACTGCTCGTCTTGGCCAACCAGCTTGTTAAAAAAGCGGGTTGACACATGGAAAATGCCTGGGGGCGTCCATTCTGATCGGTACCGCCTTGCCCGCACTGGTCAGTATGCCATACATGCTCGCGCTCGTATCTCTCCGGCGCTTAAAGCACACGATTCCAAGGAAGCCTTGAGGTGTACAGTTTGCTTGGTCCCAGAATGATCTTTTTTTGTTCAAACTATTATCGAAGCCCAAAAAGTCATCTCTTCCGCCCGTTCAATTGTCGCTCTGAGAGAAGTTTACGTTTTCAATTCTGCACAAAGCTGCTGGCTCTCTCGGCATGGCCACTCATCAGAGAATGATTGAACCCCCTTATTGACTTTGGAAATGGCCGAATGTATAATGAGGATAGGCGGTTATCCCACCACAGGACTTGCCTCGGAATCAGGATTCTAGAAGACAGGATATGGCGAAATTTTTAAAGAAAACAAAGCAATTCGACGGCCCCGAGAAGCCGATCCCGCCCGCGCTTAAGGCGCAGATAGACCCGACGAGGCTGCCCAAACATATCGCGGTCATCATGGACGGCAACGGCCGGTGGGCTCAAAAGAGGAAATTGCCGCGCATCGCCGGACACCGCGCGGGCGCCGACGCGGTGCGCGAGGTCGTCGAGGCGTCGCGCGAGCTGGAAATACGCTATCTCACGCTCTACACCTTTTCGAACGAGAACTGGAAGCGCCCGAAAAGGGAGATCAACGCCCTCATGGGCCTCCTCAGGAAGTTCATGAAAGACGAGATGCAGGAGATGCTCCACTACGGAATCGGCATGAAGGTGATCGGCCGTGTCGATATGCTACCACCGAAGGTCCAGGAAGAGATACGCGACACCATGGCCAAGACCGCCCACTGCAACAAAATGACCGTGGTGCTCGCCCTTAGCTACGGCGGACGCACGGAAATAGTGGATGCCGCCCGCGAGATCGCCGCCCGCTGCAAAGCCGGCGAGCTTAAGCCCTCCGATATAGACGAGAACCTGTTCGCCGAACACCTGTACCTGCCGGACTGTCCGGAGCCCGATCTGCTTATTCGAACAAGCGGCGAATGCCGGCTGAGCAACTTTATGCTCTGGCAGCTTTCCTATTCGGAAATATGTTTCACGCCGATCCTATGGCCCGACTTCACCAGGGAAGACTTCTGCCGCGCCATCATCGACTACCAGAACAGGGATCGCCGGTTCGGAGGCATCAACACTTGAGCGCCGAGAGCGGAAGTCGAAAGACAAGATACATCTCCGCGGCGGTCGGCATTCCGGTCGGGCTGGGCACATGCCTTTTTTTTCCAAGGTTTTTTGTCCTGTTCGCCACCGCGCTGATAACGATCGGCATGGTGGAGTTTTGCGCCATGGCCCGCACGCGCGGGCTCGCTCCCCACAGTGTCATAGGCTCTTCGTGCTCGATCGCGATCTGCCTCCTGGCATGGGTGGGGCGGCCGCTTTCGCTCCTCTACTCGCTTGCGGCCTCCACGATAATCGTCTGCACCTTTGCGATGGCGCGAACCACGCGCGACGCGATAGTCAACATCTCGGTCACGGTGTTCGGAATAATCTACGTCGGATGGTTTTGCAGCCATATCATTTCGCTCCGCATGCTCCCGCTCGACGGCGGCGACGCGAGCGTCAACTTCGGCGGCGCGGGATATGTTATAATGCTTTTGGTACTGCTGTGGCTGAGCGATGGCGGCGCGTTTTTCGTGGGAACCGCATGGGGAAAGCATAAGCTGCTACCCGCCGTCAGCCCCAACAAGACAATCGAGGGCACGCTCGGCGGCTTGGCGCTGACGCTGATCGGCGCGATGCTGATAAGGGACACCGGCCTGCTGCTCAACAATTTCGGGGTGGCGCTCTTCCCCAAATTCGGCGTCGGCCGCTATTTGCTGATCGGGGCGGGAATCGCCGTCGCGGGACAGGTGGGCGACCTCTGCCAGTCGTACCTGAAACGCGACGCCGGCCTCAAGGACACCGGAAACCTTATGCCGGGCCACGGCGGCTTCCTCGACAGATTTGACAGCCTCGCCTTCGCGGCGCCATTGTTCTACTTTTTTCTCAAATTTGTAAATCCTTGATGAAACGGAGTGAAAACGGAGACCACCATAATGTGTATCGAATGCAAAGAGCGGATAGAGATAATCCGCCGGAATATCACTCAGGTGAGTGATTGCCTTTGACCCCGCCTCGGTCAAACTGCAGATAGAAAAACTCGAGAAAAAGGCGGGCGAGCCCGACTTCTGGAACGATTCCGATTCGGCGCAGCAGAGCCTGAAAAAACTCAGCGTGCTTAAGGCCTCTATCCAGGAAGTCCATGAACTCGACGGCCGCAGCGAAGATCTCGCCGAACTCATTGAGCTGACGGAGCTGGAGGGCGACTCGTCACTCGAAACGGAGATTCGGGCCAACCTCGACGAGCTGGAAAAAGAGGTCGACGAATGGGTCCGTCGCAGCATGCTCAGCGGCGAGACCGATCCGAATAACGCCATCGTGACCGTCCACTCAGGCGCCGGCGGCACGGAATCGTGCGACTGGGCCTCCATGCTCCTCAGGATGTACACACGCTGGGCCGAGGCGCACGAATACGACATAGAGATTATCGACTCGCTCGACGGCGACGAGGCCGGCATAAAGAGCGCGACGTTCACCGTCAGCGGACTCTACGCCTATGGATACCTCAAGAGCGAGACCGGTGTCCACCGCCTCGTGCGCATATCGCCCTTCGACGCAAACAGGCGGCGCCACACCTCTTTCGCGTCGGTCGAAGTCCTGGCGGAAGTCGACGACGACATCGTCGTCGAGATCAACGACGCCGACCTCCGCGTCGACACCTACAGGGCCAGCGGCGCAGGCGGACAGCACGTGAACAAGACAAGCTCGGCCGTGAGGATGACGCACATACCCACCGGCATAGTCGTCCAGTGCCAGAGCGAAAGGTCGCAGCACAAAAACCGCGCGGCGGCGATGAAACTGCTTCGCGCCAAGCTTTATAACCACTACGAAAAAGAGCGCCAGGCCGAGCTCGAGGCCCAGAGGGACAAGCAGGAAGAGATCGCCTGGGGCAGCCAGATACGCTCCTACGTGCTTCAGCCGTATCAAATGGCCAAGGACCATCGGACCAACATTGAGATTGGGAACATCACCGCGGTCCTGGACGGCGGGATAGACCCGTTCATCACCGCGTATTTGCAAAAGCGCTTTGCCAAATAGGGCGGGCGCTTCAACAAGCATGAGCATGCGCCGTCGGCCCCGGAACCGGTGATATCCGCATGGCGAAACCACTTGAGCCCCAATGCTGCGGCCGGGTTCGCTAAACTTTGCCGGGACAACGCTTTTTCGGGATTTCGCCGTCCTTGACACCCCCTGTGCGCGCACACTATAATGACTAAATTTCGCCTCTCGAAAGGTATTTCTCAATATGGAAGAAAAACAGGATTTATACGGGCAGCGCCTGGAGAAACTCGCGCGCATACGCGAGACGGAAGAGGAACCGTTCAAATACTCCTTTCCTCGGACCCACACGATCAAAGAAGCGTGCGAGGAATATGACAAGCACAGTGGCGATGAAGGACTGCGGGTGAGGCTCGCCGGCAGATTGTTCGCGCTGCGATTCCACGGCAAGACCGTTTTCGCCGACCTCGGCGACGACTCGGGTAGAATCCAGCTCTTCTTCGGCAAAAAAGACCTGGGAGACGAGCGGCACGACTTTATCACCAGGCTCCTCAATATAGGCGACTTCATCGGGGCCGAGGGCGAGATGTTCACCACTCGCACCGGGCAAACGACCGTGAGGGTGCAGGACTTCTCGCTGCTGACAAAATCGCTCCGCCCGCTTCCCGAAAAGTGGCACGGCCTTAAAGACGTCGAGACACGCCTGCGCCGCCGCTACCTGGACCTCCTTTCGAACGAAGACGTGAAGGAGACCTTCCGCACGCGCAGCCGGATCATCAAGAGCATCAGAGACTTCCTCAACGCAAAGGGATACATCGAGGTCGAGACTCCGATGCTGCACCCGATCCCCGGCGGGGCGACGGCCCGACCGTTCGTAACACACCACAACACCCTGGACAGGGACCAGTACCTTCGCGTCGCCCCCGAACTCTACCTGAAACGACTGCTCGTGGGCGGCTTTGAAAAGGTGTACGAGATAAACCGCAACTTCCGCAACGAGGGCGTCTCGCAGAGGCACAATCCGGAATTCACGATGCTCGAACTCTACGAGGCCTACGTGGATTACGAGGCCATCATGCAAGTGGTCGAAGAAATGGTAAACCATGTGGTACAAGAAGTTACAGGGAGCAGGACTCTCATATATCAGGAAAACGAGATAAGTGTCGCCCCTCCCTGGCCGCGGATACCATTCTTCGAGGCGGTAAAAGAGTACGCCGGCGTCGACGTGGAATCCACGGCGGAAAGCACCGAGGATCGCGCCGCGGTGGCGCGCGAGGCCGTCGGGTGCCTCAATCTCGAACTCGATGAGGGCGCCGGCTACGGCAAGATATGCGACGAGCTGCTGAAAAGCTATGTGATCCCGAAGCTCATATCGCCAACGTTCATAATCGACCATCCCATGGAGCTATCGCCTCTCGCCAAAGGAAAAAGGGGCAAGCCCCATCTCACGGAGCGATTCCAGCCGTACATCGGGGGACTCGAAATCGGCAACGCCTTCTCCGAGCTGAACGACCCCTTGGAGCAACGGGCGAGATTCGAAGAACAAATGAAACTCCGCGAGCGCGGCGACGACGAGGCGCAGAGGCTCGACGAAGACTTCATAACGGCGCTCGAATACGGCATGCCGCCCGCCGGCGGGCTCGGTGTGGGCATCGACAGGCTCGTCATGCTGCTGACCGACTCCCCATCGATCAGAGACGTGATACTGTTTCCCCAGCTCCGAACGCTCGAGAACGCCGACCGGGAGGAATAGCTTGTGCGGTTTGAACTGTTCGTGGGCTTCAGGTACCTTCGCGGCAAGCGGAAAAACTCGTTCATCTCGCTCATCACGCTCTTCTCCATATTCGGCGTGATGATTGGGGTGATGGCGCTCATCGTCGTCCTCGGCGTGATGACCGGATTCGACAAGAAACTCCTGAGCACTGTGCTCGGGACAACGTCCCACGTGGTGGTCAGCCGTAACGAAGGAATACGAGACTACCGGGAACTGGCCGACAAAATCAAGAGCATCCCCAAAGTGGTCGACACCGCGCCGTTTTTCGCGGGGCAGGTGCTCATCCGGTCCGAAACCAGCGTCCTCGGATCGGCCATACGCGGGATCGTGGTGGAGGAAGAGCAAAGAGTGTCCCGCTTCACCGAGTATCTCACAGGCGAATTGACCGAGGACGGCATCGTCTTGGGCACAGAACTTGCAAGACAACTCTTCGTAAGGCCGGGCGATGAAGTTAGAGTCATCTCGCCGTATTTCGTTTCCACCCCGGCCGGCGAGATGCCATATAAGAAAACATTTGAGGTGACAGGGCTTTACAGATCGGGCATGTACGAATACGATGCCTCTTTTTGCTTCGTCACGCTCTCGCAGGCGCAGCGCCTTTTCGGAGTTCGAGGGACAATTGCGGGCGTCGAGGTCAAGATCAAGGACCCGCTCGAGGCAGGCGTTGTAGCGGCCGCCATATCGCGCAATCTCGATGGCGATATCCGGGCGAGAAGCTGGATGGACATGAACCGCACCTTTTTCGCCGCCCTCAGGCACGAGAAAATCATCATGGCGGTTATCCTGATCCTCATAATCGTCGTGGCCGCCTTCAACATAGCAAGCACGCTTATAATGGTGGTGATGGAAAAGACGCGTGACATCGGAATACTCAAATCGATAGGGACCCCGGCCTCAAGCATAATGGCCATATTCGTGATCGACGGCCTCCTGGTGGGATGCATTGGAACCCTGCTGGGGGTCATCTTCGGGTACGCACTTGCTAATTCACTCGATTCGGTGGTAAACTTAATGGGAAGGATGTTCGGTTTAGAGCTGTTTCCGAGCACCATATATTATTTCGACAAGATACCTGTCGATACGAGCGTTTC
>CBFDAY010000141.1:0-7014 GCA_965602895.1 uncultured bacterium | reverse complement strand
CGTGCTGGATCGTCGGAAGCGCCATTGTCCTGTGCCTTGTGGCCTCGCTTTATCCGGCTTGGCAGGCCTCAAAGCTCAACCCCGTCGAGGCGTTGCGCTATGAGTGAGCGGATTACGGCCGAAGGCCTGACGAAGACATACGCGCTCGGAAATGTAGAACTCGAAGTCCTGAAAGGGATAGACTTTGATATTCGACCGGGGGAGGTGGTCACGATACATGGACCGTCGGGGGCCGGCAAGAGCACTCTGCTCCACATTCTCGGAACCCTCGACAGGCCCACGAGCGGAACGGTCAGCTATGGAGAAACCAGCGTAAGCGGCCTGAGCGACAAAGAGCTTGCCGGCCTGCGCAACGAACGCATCGGATTCATCTTTCAATTCTATCACTTGCTGCCCGAATTCACCGCCCTTGAAAATGTCGTGCTCCCGGCCATGGTGAGCGGAAAGCGGCTCAAAGACGCCCGCCGAAATGCGCGCCGGCTGCTTGCCTTGGTGGGATTGGGCGACCGGGAAGCGCATAAGCCCGACGCCCTCTCCGGGGGCGAACAACAGAGGGTGGCCATCGCTCGCGCGCTCACAAACGAGCCGGAGGTGGTTTTCGCCGACGAGCCGACCGGGAATCTCGATGAGAACAACAGCCGCGAGATATACAGGTTGATAAACCGGCTGAACGAGGAATATGGAACAACCTTTGTTATCGTCACTCACGAGCCGTCGCTCGCAAACACGGCGAATCGCTCATTGCGAATGGTGGACGGCCGAATAGAGGAAAGCTGAATGATCTGCCACATTTGCAAAGATAAGGTCGCCTCGATCCGACTGAAGGAGATAATAGGCGGCATCGTGACCGAGTTGCACCTGTGTCAGGCCTGCTTTGAAGCCCGCGAAACACAGGGAACCGGGGTCCCCGATTCGGACCCGAACAAAATACTGGCTGCGCTCGACGGAACGGCCGAGAAAAAAGCCGATGCAGAACGGGCAACGTGCTCGGCGTGTGGAACCACCGTCGATGACCTGCGCGACAAGGGAAGGCTTGGCTGCAGCGACTGTTACAAGGTCCTGGCCGTTTCTCTCGAACCCATACTGACGCGCGTTCACGGCGCGACGGAACACAGGGGCAAGTTCCCGCATCCTGTAGAGAGAAATCTCGACCTGAAGAACGAGCTCAGGCGGCTGCAGGAAGACCTGCACGAGGCCGTTGTTACCGAAAATTACGAGCGCGCCGCAAAGCTCAGGGATAAGATAAGGCAGTACGAGAACATGTAGGCCACCGGCGGCCGCAGAGAGGAGCCGGAGAGAATGTTCGAACAAATGGTGTCAAACGTCGGCCACTGGCTCAAGGAAAAAGGGCCGGACGCAGACATCGTGTACAGCAGCAGGATAAGGCTGGCGCGAAACCTGAGGGGCTTTCCCTTTTCGAGCCGTTGCACCGACCAGCAGCTCAGGGACATTATTTCGCTCGCGCGAAGCTGCGCCCACAAGTGTTCCCGCCTCAAGAATTCGCGTTACTACGGCTTCAAAGACGCCAAGATGATCAACCGTCAATTCTTGATGGAGCGCTTCATCATCAGCCGCGACCTCGCCAAGGGCGGCGGAGAAAAGGGAGTCATCGTCGACGACACCGAGCACATAAGCATCATGATAAACGAGGAAGACCATCTGCGCATGCAGGCGCTGGGTTCGGGGCTTAGCCTTTCGGAGGCGTGGGAGGAACTCAACTCGATAGACGACGAACTGGACAGCCATCTCGATTTCGCCTTCGAGCGGCCATGGGGCTATCTAACGGCGTGTCCGTCAAACACCGGCACGGGGCTGCGCTCCTCGGTCATGATCCACCTGCCGGGGCTCATTATGACAAAGCGCATCGTCAACATCCTGCAGATGGCCGCAAAGATGAACCTCGCCATAAGAGGGATACACGGCGAAGGGTCCGAGATGCTCGGCGATTACTTCCAGATTTCCAACCAGGGCACGCTGGGAAAGGCCGAAGAGGAAATCGTGGGGGCCACCGAAAAACTCACGCAGAACCTTATCGAACAGGAAAGGCGCGCCAGGGACAGCCTGATAAAAAACGAAAAGATCATCGTCGAGGACAAGGTCGGCAGGGCCGTCGCGGTGATTTCTTCGGCCAAAGTTCTCGGCGTGCGCGAGGCGATGGATCTGCTTTCCAGAATACGCCTCGGCATATACTACGGATTGGTCCCGGGCATTAACGCGGACACGCTTGATGCCCTCTTGATAAGAATTCAACCCGCGCATTTGCAAAAGCGCTTTCCGAAACACCTGAATCCCCTGCAGCGCGACATCGAGCGCGCAAAGCTTCTCAGGGAGACTCTAAAATATGGAGAGGGGTGATATCGCATGTTTGACCGATTTACCGAGCGCGTGCGCAAAGTGATTCAATTGGCCCGCGAAGAGGCAATGCGGTTCAATCATGATTATATAGGCACCGAACATCTGCTGCTCGGGCTCGTCAAGGAGGGCGAGGGAATAGCCTCGGCCGCCCTGGCGAACCTCGGCGTCGATCTCAAAACGCTCAGGCTAGAAGTCGAAAAACTCGTCGAGCAGGGGCCCTCCACCGTGTCGGTAGGAGAGATCCCCTTCAACCCCCAGGCCAAGAAGGTGCTGGAGCTCTCGGTCGAAGAAGCCCGAAAATTCGGGCATAATTACATAGGCACCGAACATCTGCTGCTCGGACTCATAAAGGAGGGCGAGGGAATAGCCGCCCATGTGCTCGAAAACATGAAGGTCGATGTCGAAAAAGTGCAGCGCGAAATCGTCAAGCTGCTCGGAGGGCCGACAAGCAAGTTCTCCTCCTCGTCCGAATCCAAGAAGACGCAGACCCCCGCCCTGGACGCTTTCGGCAGAGACCTCACCGTCCTCGCGCGCGAGGACAAACTCGATCCCGTGATCGGGCGCGAAGACGAGATCGAGCGCGTGATTCAGATATTGAGCAGGCGGACAAAGAACAACCCCGTTCTCATCGGCGAGGCCGGCGTCGGGAAAACGGCGATAGTCGAGGGACTGGCGCAGGCAATAGTCAACAAAAGCGAAAACATCCCCGACCTGCTGGCCAACCGTAGGGTGCTCACCCTCGATCTGGCCGGGCTCGTGGCCGGCACCAAATACCGCGGACAGTTCGAAGAGCGGCTCAAGGCCGTCATGAAAGAAATCCGCAAAGCTGACAACATTATCCTGTTCATAGACGAGCTTCACACGATCGTGGGCGCCGGCGCGGCCGAAGGGGCCGTGGATGCGTCGAACATGCTCAAGCCCGCGCTCGCCCGCGGTGAACTCCAGTGCATAGGCGCAACGACACTTGACGAATACAGAAAATATATCGAAAAAGACGCGGCGCTCGCGAGGCGGTTCCAGTCCATCACGGTCGACGCGCCGTCGGTGGAAGACACAATCGAGATAATACACGGCCTGCGCGACAAGTACGAAGCGCATCACCGCGTCAAGATTTCCGACGAAGCCGTCGTCGAGGCCTCCAGGCTCTCGAACCAGTACATTACGGACAGGTTTCTCCCCGACAAGGCCATCGACGTCATAGACGAGGCCTGCTCCCGGGCAAGGCTCAAAAGCACGACGCGCCCGCCCGACCTCAAGGGCGTGGAGCTCCAGATAGAGGACGTCACGAAAGAAAAAGAAGAAGCCATCGAATCGCAGGAGTTCGAAAAAGCGGCCAAGCTGCGCGACAAAGAGCGCCGTCTCAAAGAGAAGCTCGAAGAAGAAATGCGCAAATGGGAAACGAGCCGTGAAAGCGTCAGCTATACGGTTTCGGGCGAAGATATCGCGTACATCGTCTCGAAATGGACAGGCGTGCCGATTCTCAAGCTCGAGCAATCCGAATCCGAACGCCTGCTGAATATGCGCGAGGAAATACACAACCGCATCATCGGCCAGGACGAAGCCATCGAGGCGCTCACGCGCGCCATACAGCGCTCAAGGGCCGGGCTGAAGAACCCGAGGCGACCGGTCGGCTCGTTCCTGTTCCTCGGTCCCACGGGTGTCGGCAAGACCGAGATGGCGAAGGCGCTCGCCGAATTCCTGTTCGGCGATGAAAACGCGCTCGTGCGCATCGATATGACGGAATACTCCGACAAATTCACGGTATCGCGCCTTGTGGGCGCGCCCCCAGGCTATGTCGGCTATAACGAAGGCGGCCAGTTGAGCGAAAAAGTCAGGAGACGTCCCTATTCCGTCGTGCTCCTCGACGAGATCGAAAAGGCTCATCCCGACATCTTCGATATCTTGCTGCAGGTGCTCGAGGACGGCCGTCTGACCGACTCCAGCGGCCGCACTGTTGACTTCAGAAACACCGTCGTAATAATGACTTCCAATGTCGGCACGCGAGAGATCAGCACGGGCAAGACGCTCGGCTTCCAAAAGGAAGCGGGCGGGATGAGCTATGAGGTCATCAAAGACAAGGTGCTGTCCGAAACCAAGAAGATATTCAACCCTGAGTTCCTCAACCGGATCGACGAGATAATCGTGTTCCACTCGCTTTCCGATCAAGATCTGGAGATGATAGTCGATATCCTGCTCAAAGAGTGCAGCGAAAACCTCAAGAACAGAGATCTGACCATGGAGTTCGGGGAAGAAGCCAAGAAGTTTCTCGTAAAGGTAGGCTATGATCCCGCTTACGGTGCGCGTCCGTTGCGCAGAGCGGTTCAGCAACACGTTGAAGACCCGCTGTCCGAAGAGGTGTTGCGCGGCAATGTTCCGGATGGCTCCACGGTCTACGTGGAACCCGACCCCGACGGCAAGAAGCTCCGCTTCGTGGTCAAAAATGCGCCTAAGCCGGTCAAAGTGCCCGAACACCAGTTGAAAAGCTAAAAAAACCACGATCACAACTTCAGGCCCCTCAAAACCCTGGAATCGCGTTCGAACGCTGGGGGCCGTTGCCGAATCGAAAGGCTTCGCAGATTGAAAACCCGCACTTCCTACTGGCCGGTCCTCCTGACATTTCTCCTGCTCCTGCTTTTCCCGTCTCGCGGCGCCGCCCAGTCCGAAGAAGGACTGCCCGTGGTCTCGGTGCGGATAGCGGGAAATCAGGCGGTCAGCACGCAGCTCATAAGAGCGCAGATCCGAGTGCGTGAGGGAAGGCCATTTTCGCGAACCGAGGTGCAGAAAGACATCACCCGCCTTTTCTCACTGGGATACTTCTCCGACATTAAGGCCGATGTCGCCAGGGACGGCAAAGGGGTCGCGGTGACCTACATCGTGTCCGAAAGAAAAATCGTCAGGGAGGTGCTCATCCTCGGAAATAAGGGCGTCAAAGAGGCCGACATAAGGGCCGCCATTTCCCTGCGACGCGGCGACACCTATATACCGAAATCCATTGAGAAAGACATCATCATCATCAGGGACCTCTACAGGCAAAAGGGATTCTCGAAGGCGTCCGTCAGCGCCAGTTACCGCGAAATCGGCCCGACCGAGGCCGAGGTCGTTTACGAGATATTCGAAGGCCGCAAGGCGCGGGTGCGCTACATTGAGGTCGAAAACAACCACGCGCTCGGCGACAAGGCAATCCGCAAGAGAATGCGCACCAAGGCCCGCTTCCTCTGGTTCGGCAATCTCTTCGACGAGGGGGTCTTCAAGAACGACCTGAAGCTCATAAAAGAGCTTTATGCGGAAAACGGCTACATCGACGCCGAGATCGTCGACGCAAACGTGGAGTTTTTTGACGAAGGCGAACGAGTGCGCATTGAGATCACCGTTGAAGAGGGCGAACAGTACTTTATCGACTTCGTCAAGGTGGACGGCAACACCATTTTTGATGAGGGCTACCTCCTCGGGCTCACCGAGACCGAATCGGGCGACTATTACAACCGCCGCCAAGCGGAGCTGGACGCATTCGAAATACAGACCTTCTATTCCGACCAGGGCTATGTCCTGGCAGCCGTCAAGCCGCGAACCACGATAAACAGCGAAGAAAAAGAAGTCTCGGTAACTTATAGAGTGTCCGAGCGCGATCTCATGTACGTCTCCAAGATCGACATTAAAGGAAACGTCAAGACGAAAGACTCGGTCATCAGGCGCAAGGTGACGATGCTGCCCGGCGAGCGCTACGACGGCGGCAAGATCAGGCGAAGCAGGCAAAAACTCCTCAATACCCAGTTCTACAAGGACGTCTACATAAACACCGAGGCCACGGATCGGCGGAATTACAGAGACCTCATTATCGAGGTCGAAGAGGACAAGACGGGTTCGTTCAACTTCGGCGCCGGTTTCAGCTCCAACGACGCCTTTATCGGACAGATACAGATCCTCCAGAGCAATTTCGACCTTTTCAACCCGCCATCATTCACCGGAGCGGGCCAGAAATTCAACCTTACGCTGAGGCCGGGCACCGTCCTGAACGAATACCAGCTCGGCATCACGGAACCATACTTCTTGGGCTATCCCTTCGCGGCCGGCTTCAACGTGTACTTCGTGGACCGGGAATACGACGAATACGATCAGGAATCGTTCGGAGGACAGTTGAGCTTCGGCAAGGACATAACGGATTTCAGCTCGGTCGGCCTCAGCTATAATATTTCCGATTCCGAGATCTCCAACGTGGATGAAGACGCCCCGCAGAGCATAAAGGATGAAGAGGGAAGCAGAACAAAGAGCAGCATATCCCTCAGCTTTACCAACGACACCCGCGACAGTTACATCGATCCCACTACGGGGCATAAATACTCCGCCTCGCTGGAGCTGGCGGGCGGGCCGTTGGGGGCCGAGACGGATTTTGTCAAGCTGAGGGGCGAGGCGCGCTGGTTCAGGCCGCTGACGGAGAAATTCGTTCTCATGACCCGCCTCGAGGCCGCGGTCGTCGAAGAGTACGGCGACTCCGACCTTGTGCCCCTCTTCGACCGCTTCTTCACAGGGGGAGCGACCTCGGTGCGCGGATACGAATACCGGGAGGTGGGCCCCCGCGAAGACGGCGATCCCATCGGCGGAAAGGCAAAGCTCGAGGGCACGCTGGAGTTCTCCTCGGAGGACATTCGCGAGGCGGAGATG
>CBFDAY010000140.1:0-7039 GCA_965602895.1 uncultured bacterium | reverse complement strand
ATCGACATAACCGAGCGCAAACGGGCAGAGGAGGAACGGCAAAAGCTGGAGGCGCAAGTCCAACACGCGCAAAAGCTCGAGAGCCTGGGTGTGCTCGCGGGCGGCATCGCGCACGACTTTAACAACTTGCTGACGAGCATTCTCGGCCACGCCGACCTGGCGCTGCTGAAGCTGTCGCCGGCTTCGCCTGCGCGAGACAACCTGAAAGAAATCGAGACAGCTTCGAGGCGCACAGCCGAACTCTGCAACCAGATGCTTGCCTACTCGGGCAAGGGCAAATTTATCGTCGAGCCGACCAGCCTCAATGAGGTCATAGAGGAGATGGCGCACCTGATCGAGATTTCCATTTCAAAAAATGCCGTCCTCAAGTTCAACTTCGCCGAGAACCTTCCGGCTGTCGAAGCCGATGCAACCCAGATGCGGCAAGTAGTCATGAACCTGATAATCAACGCCTCGGAGGCGATCGGCGAGAGGAGCGGCGTCATCTCGATTTCCACAGGCGCCATGGAATGTGACAGGGCCTATTTGGCTGAGACATACCTGGATGAACAGCTTCAAGAAGGCGCTTATGTCTACCTTGAGGTTTCCGACTCGGGGGACGGGATGGACGAAGAAGCAATAAGCAAGATATTCGATCCCTTCTTCACGACGAAATTCACGGGGCGGGGCCTGGGGCTGGCCGCCGTGCAGGGAATCGTCCGCGGCCACGGGGGCGCGATCAAGATCTACAGCGAACTCGGCAAGGGAACGACTTTCAAGATTCTTTTCCCCGCCGCGAGTCAACCGGCCGAAGAGATAAAAAAGGAAGCCGCCGAGATCGAGGACTGGCGCGGCAGCGGCACGGTGCTGGTGGTCGACGACGAGGAGACCGTTCGCACGGTGGCAAAGAAAATGCTGCAAACGGCAGGCTTTGACGTGCTTACCACCACCGACGGACGCGAGGCCGTCGAGGTTTTCCGCGAGCAT
This sequence comes from uncultured bacterium, assembly GCA_965602895.1. GTDB lineage: Bacteria > Abyssobacteria > SURF-5 > SURF-5 > SURF-5 > CBDUSG01. The sequence goes on along the minus strand of CBFDAY010000140.1, from coordinate 6,073 downwards.
GCAGACGAGATAACCCTGGTTCTGCTCGACATGACCATGCCCTATATGAGCGGCGAAGAGACCTTCCGCGAGATCCGGCGGATCAAAAGCGACGCCTCAGTCATCCTCTCGAGCGGATATAACGAGCAGGAGGTCATGAATCGCTTCGCGGGCAAAGGGCTCGCCGGCTTTATCCAGAAGCCATATCAGTACAAGGCGCTGGTGAAGAAAATCCGCTCCATTCTCGGTGGTTGATCGCGAACGCCGCCGGGTCAGGCCGATCTTTCCCGGAGAATTCCTCTCCCGTATGTTATAGGAGCGACTTGAAAAATATCGATGCAAACGATAGAATAATCTCGCCGCGACACAGACCGTCTGCTTCACTCCGACAAATGCGTGTGCGAACGCCTGAAAAGACGGGACAGTATGACCGAAAAGAAAACCATTGTCGATTTCAGAACGCCCAGACGGGGGACGGGCGAGAAGCGGCCCAGCCTCATGGTGGTCACGGAGCAGGATTTCGGACGCCAGTATTTCCTGCAGAAGGGCGAGACCATCATCGGACGGGACGAAGATTGCGACATCCGGCTGCAAGACGACGGCCGCACATCCAGGAAGCACGCGAAGATCGTCGGCGACCCGGGGCACAAATCCGGCCCCTACTTCAAGGTCATCGATCTCGGCAGCACGAACGGAACACACATTAACGACAAGCGAATCAGCGAAGCGACACTCAGCGACGGTGATCGGCTACACGTCGGCTACACGGTTTTCAAATATTCCGTCCGCGACGTCCAGGAGATGGAGCTTGAGAAGAAGATATACAGGATGGCCACCACCGACGCTCTCACGGGCCTTTTCTCGCGCGAATACTTCCGGCAGCAATACTCCGATATGTTCCGCCGCTCCGAGCGCTACCAGCGTCCCTTTTCCGTGATGATGATCGACATCGACGATTTCAAGGCCGTAAACGACACGTACGGGCATCCGACGGGCGACAGCGTGCTCGAAGGCATGGGGCGCATTATCATGGACATCATCCGGGATGAAGACTGCGCAGCGCGTTATGGCGGCGAGGAGTTTGTCATCCTCCTGCCCGAGACGATCCCCGAGAAGGCGCGTTTTCCCGCCGAGCGGCTCCGAAAGAGCCTCGAATCCTACAGGTTCCAGACCGAAAAAAAACGCTTCTCCGTTACGGCGAGCATCGGCATAGCAGGATTTCCCGAGCACGCGACCACCATGGACGAGTTGCTGGAAAAGGCCGATCAGGCATTGTATGAGGCGAAGCGCTCCGGCAAGAACAAGGTGCGCCTGTTTCAAGCCGACACCCAGCCGTAGTAACCCATCCTACCGGAAATGCAAATAGTCTCTGCCGCACGAATGGCCGTGTCTGATCCATGCGGGGGAGAACGGCTGTCTGCCGTCGAAAGGATAGTTCGCCCTGCGGCCGGTCGTGGGCGCGCCTAAGCGAATCTCGGCAGATACTCCGAATGGGCGGCAATCAGCTCGTCCAGCATCTTGTCGATATTTGAGCAATTGCGAGTCAATGGATCGCGGGAGAGCATCTCGCGCGCGGCCGAGCGGTCGCCTTCGAGCGCGGCCTTGACCACGAGGAACTGGTTCTCCGCATGCGGCAGAACAAGGTCGCGGATATCTCCGGGCAGCTTCAGCGAGCCCTGTCCCTCGGCCTTGTCGGCCGACATCCGGCCGAGCGTTTCCACTATCGCGCCTCCGGGCAGATTCGCGATCTGGCCCTCGTTGGGGAGATTGACGATATCGACGACCGGAGAAGTCGCTCCGGCCAGCGCGGCAATGACGTCGGAGATTGCCTCGCTCGATTTTTTCTCGGGGAGCGGGAAGGTTTCTTCGAGCATGCCGTGCGCATACGTGCGCATGGCGGCAAACCACGAGTCCCTGCGCTCGGTTATCGGGGTGGGCTTGATCCCGTACCTCTCGTCGACGTCGCTCAGATCGCTCAGATACGAATCGAAGAACTCCGCGATGTGCCTGTCTCCGGCGGCGGGAAGATATCCGTGCTTCTCAAAAAGCTCAAGCTTAAGCTTGGCCGTGTCGATCAAAGAGGGGGCGAACATCTGCTTGGCCTCCTGATCCGGCGCCTCGAATGCGGTCGGATTCTTCATCCACTCGCGGAGCGCGTCGAATCCGTCGCGTCCGTCGATCTGCAGGCCGAGCAGCCATATGAAGTGGTTGACTCCCGCAACCTCCATCTCCATCGGGATATCCTCGGGTAGACTCAGCATGCTCCTCAATATATAGAGCACGCCCTGCAGTTCGTGGCAGAGGCCGATGATCTTTACATTGGTCGCCTGTCGCACGGCCAGGCAAAGGGTGGACATAGGATTGGTGATATTCACGAGCCAGGCCTGCGGACACAGCTCTTGCATGCGCTCGGCAATCCCCACGTGCACGGGTATGCTGCGGAGCGCCCTTGCCAATCCGCCGGGGCCGACGGAGTCGCCGACGGTCTGGTTGACGCCGTACCTGAGCGGGATCTCCAGGTCCTTTTCCATCGTGTCGAATCCGCCGGTCGATATTGTGACGATGACAAAATCGGCGCCCTCCAGGGCCTCGGCTTCGTCGGTGGTCGTGCTCAGGGTGCAGCCGGATTCCTTGTCGGCGATCATCTTGTCGCCGAGCCGGCGGATCACGTCGAGCGGCTCGGGCGCAATGTCTTCGAGCAGGATGTGGCTGCCGTCCAAGCCGGGCGTAAGCAGGATGTCGTTGATTATGGTCGGGGCCCAGTTGTAGCTTCCGCCGCCGATTATTGTTATCTTGGTCGCCATCGCCTTTGCCTCCAACTGCGCTTGAGGCTATCTCCCGAACAGCCCTCTCAACGTCCCCTTGGTTTTCTCCACAACACTTTCCGACTGTTCAAGCGCGTCGCCGGTGAGACCGGGCACGAGGCCTCCAAGGTCTCCGGTAATACCCTTCATCATATCCGAAGATATGATCCCTTTTCCCTCGGTGAGGGCGGTCTTCATCATTTCCTGAAACACTTGTTGGATAACTTGAGCGAGGGCAAGCCCCGTTCCATCATCGCCCGATATGTCTTTCATCTCGATGTCGGGCAGCGGCACCGTTACGGGAGCCGCCGTCATGAACGAGGAAAATGTGACGCTGGCATCCTTTACGCGGATAACTCCAATGCGGTACGTCTTTTCCGCTTTGCCCTCCGCGGGTTCCGGCTCTTTCTTGCCCGGGCCCTCAATATTTTCGAGGACTTTCGACATGTTGGTCCCGGACGCCGACTGCTCGATCGTGATCGAGGGCGCCTTGAGCACTATGCCTTTGATTGCTATCTCATCCTTGAAAAGAGAACGCGGGCGCACGGCAATGCCCGCTTGCTGCACCTTGAAGAGAGTGTCGGTCTTGAAGCCTTCGGGATTGGATATCTCAAGGCCGGAAATGGTAAGTCGCCCCTTCATGATTGAAAGGTGCGCTCGCGCGAGCCTGACATCCACGCCGAGCGAGTGGCTGCCCACAGTCTCGATACCCTTGCGGATTGCCGAATCCAAAGAGAGAACTACTACTATTGCCAGGACTGCGATTGCGAGAATTGCGATTCCGACAATCTTGACTGCAGTTTTCATTTCGAGGCCTCCTTCGCAGAGTCTTCAGCTATGGCGCTCGACTCGCGTTCGGCCCATCGGAACACGCCCGACGTCATCAGCGCCCGCTCCTCGTTTGCGCGACTGCCGTAAATCTCGGCCCGCAGCTCGTGCGCGGCCCTGTCCTGCGGCGCCGCCTTCACCGCCCACTCGATGACATGACACGCGAGACGCAGATCGCCCGCCTCAAGCAGCTCGCGCGCCCTCTCGACAAGGGCCGGGACACCGCCGGCGAGCTTTGCCACTTCCCCCGCCTGCTGCGCCTCAGGCGCCGGCCTAAGACGAGCGGGGTTCCCCTCGTACCAGCCTCCGTACAGCCGCCAGATGTTGCGCACGATGTATTGCGGATCATCGTAGACCGGCCGGAGGAACGGCCTGTCTTCCAAATGATCGGGCACGCGGACGGTGTGGATGATTGTATCCAGTGTCGCGCCCTCGTTCATCAGCCGCACGGTCTGCTCATGGAGCGATTCCAGAAGTTCGGCCGTCTCGAGCAGCACCTGCCGCACGCGGTCCTCGCCCACGACCGCGACCCCGTGGCCGGGACATAGCGCCTCCGCGTTCAGCGCCGCCATCTTGCGCAACGCGTCCGCCCACTCGATGCAATAGCGCGGCACCTTCTGGGGATTGCCGGCGTTGGGCACGGCCCATATGATGAGGTCGCCCGTGCATAAAACGCGCCGCTCGGGCGCCCACACCCACGTGTGGTCGTCCGTCTCGCCGCGCGCGTGGTAAAGTTCGAGGCGGAGTCCGCCGACCGAAAGCGTCATGGACTTGTCGTACGTGGTATCCGGATATGTATACGAGGTCGGCCACTGGATCGGCATGGAAAACTGCCGCTGGTTGATGGTCGTGTTGTAGCCCGCCGTCATGATGTAACGGTCGAAGCGGCGCGCGACCGCCTCGTGCGCGACGACCCTCGGCGGCGACCAGCCGCGCTCTTTCGCCTCGTCCGCGAAAAGAGGCACGCAGAAAACGTGGTCGACGTGGCCATGCGTGTAGACAATGGTATCGACGCGCTCTTTCGACCAGTCGCGCACCGCCTGAAAGACAAGGTCCTGATGGGCGAATGTGCCCGCATCGACGAGGACCAGTCCGTCGTCGGTCGCGAAGGCCGTCACATTTGCGAACGAGTTATAGAACAGCGTTCGCTCGGCGACCTCCTCGCTTGCGTCGAGGGGCGCAAACGGGTGGCGCTTATCGGTCGTCAGCTCTCCCGTCCAGAGTTTTTCGGACAATTCCAGGACGGCTCCCATGATCTTCCTCCTTTGAGCATTGGCCTGTCACAAAGCCCGCGTTTGTTGTCAGCCTATTATGCCGACCCGCTGAAAATATTGATAATACCCGAGCACGGCCGACATGAGCATGCCTCGTATCGATTGCTCGGAGAATTTCCTCGCCTGCGGCTGTTGCATCATCTGCTGCAGCAGCATATCGATTATCTCGCCCGTCCCCTTTCCTCTCTCAAGCTCGGAGCGGATGAGGTTGCCGTAATGACGGGTTTGGCGCTCCCATTCCTCGATCACGCTCTCGGCGTCGCGCCGCTGGCCGAACTGCGAGAAGCAAATCGTGCGCGGTTGTAAAGAGCGGATTTTTTCGGCCGTCTTCATCGAGGCGTCGAGATCGAACGACGGCGGGGCCGCGGCGGGCGTGAGCACGTCGATTTCGGGATGATAGTGCCCGAGCGCCTCGCCCGAGAACAAGCATCCGGTTGCGGCCTCGAAGATGCAGATGTGATGCGAGGCGTGGCCCGGCGCCTCAAAGATTTTCAAGGCGACTCCGCCGCCGATGTCGAGTTCGGCATCCGTCACGCCGACAAGATTTTCTTCCGGGACGGGGAGTATCTCGCCGTGGATCTCGATTATCGTGTCAATGTCGCCGTAGACCATCTGCGCGCTCTCGATGAGTTTTGTCGGATCGGCGAGGTGCTTGATGCCGCGCTCGTGCGCGTATACCCTCATATGCGGCAACCGCCGCACGAGCCAGCCCGACGCGCCCGCGTGGTCGAGATGGATGTGCGTGTTGATGCAGCGCCGGATGTCCTTTTCGCCGAAGCCGAGCATGCTCGCCGCCTCGAGTATGTATGGCGCGGTGTGCGTCGTGCCCGCCTCGATGAGCGTGATGCCCTCGCCGACGACGAGATAGATACCGCTCACCGAATGATTGCCGATCCGGAGCGAGTCGATATAGTGTACATTGTCCTCGACCTTGACGAGTTGAAAGCCCTCGCTCATGCGTTTCCTTTCGGCTGGGATATTGTTCGGGCCGGGGAACCCCATTATATTCCGCGAGCGAGGTGAAAATCAATGCGGTGGCGAGAGAAAGAAGAAAATGGGCCGACTCATTTTTTCTGATTTGCCTTAAATCTAATTCTTCTTGCTGTAAAAGATCAAAAAATGATAAAATAGTATTGGCCCTGCATATGAGAACCATGTTTGTGTCTCGAGGATAACAATGGCAAAGTC
>CBFDAY010000139.1:0-7049 GCA_965602895.1 uncultured bacterium | reverse complement strand
TCCTCGCCCTGATCGGCCGGTACCTTGGCGGCGACAACGTCGCCTTTTCGCATGCTGGCGATGGTGCCGACTTTGCGAAAGTCGATATTCTGCCGGCCGGACATGTCGTCTTCGAGCCGGCTCCGGGAGTCCACCTCGAAACAGAACAAAAAGAAGAACAACACACGGCTCGCCGTCGCCGAGGCCATACGCAAGTCCGGCAACAAGCCGGAATGGATGGTTCTCGACATCGTACCCGTGATCCCGCCGGACCTCAGGCCGCTCGTGCCCCTGGAGGGAGGCCGGTACGCAACCAGCGACCTCAACGACCTTTACCGGCGCGTCATCAATCGCAACAACCGACTCAAGCGCCTGATGGAGCTTAAGGCGCCGGAGGTCATAATCCGAAACGAAAAGCGCATGCTGCAGGAAGCCGTCGACGCGCTGTTTGACAACGGTCGCCACGGTCGTACGGTGCTCGGAGCCGGCAACCGGCCGCTCAAGTCGCTGAGCGACATGCTCAAAGGCAAACAGGGGCGCTTCCGGCAAAACCTCCTCGGGAAAAGGGTGGACTACTCAGGCCGCTCGGTCATCGTCGTCGGCCCCGAACTCAAGCTCCACCAATGCGGGCTTCCCAAAAAGATGGCGCTCGAACTTTTCGAGCCCTTCATAATGCAAAAGCTGCGCGAGCGCAATCTTGCGACCACCATCAAGGCGGCCAAGAAAACGATCGCCCAGGCCAAGGCGGAAGTGTGGGACATCCTGGAAGAAGTCATCTCGGAACACCCGGTGCTCCTCAACCGCGCGCCCACCCTTCACAAGCTCGGCATCCAGGCGTTCGAGCCGGTGCTTATAGAAGGGAAGGCCATCCGGATTCATCCACTCGTGTGCGCAGCGTTCAACGCCGATTTTGACGGCGACCAGATGGCCGTCCACGTGCCGCTGTCGCCCGAAGCCCAGTTGGAAGCGCGTGTGCTGATGCTCTCTTCGAACAACATCTTCTCGCCCGCCAACGGAAGGCCGATTCTCACGCCCTCCCAGGACATGGTGCTCGGCATAACATATTTGACGAAAGAAAGGGCGGGCGCCAAGGGCGAGGGCATGAGGTTCCGCGACAAAAACGAGGCCCTCATGGCCCTGGACACCGAAGAGATCGACATGCACGCAAAAGTGTTCGTGCGCTATAACGGCTCGGTCATCGAGACGACCGCCGGCAGAGTCCTGTTCAACGACGGGCTTCCCCCCGAGCTGCCGTCCGTAAATTCGGAAATCAACAAGGAAGACCTCGGCAAGCTTATCGTACAGTGTTACGAATTGCTCGGCCACGACAAGACAGTCGAGGTGCTCGACAGGCTCAAGGAGATAGGCTTCCGCGAATCGACCAACGCGGGCATTTCCATCTGCATGGAAGACATGATCATCCCCGATATGAAGAAAGATATGGTCGGAAAAGCCGAAAAAACGGTCGAAGAAATCGATTCCCAATACCAGCGGGGGCTCATCACCGAGGGCGAGCGGTACAACAAGATAATCGACGCATGGACCCAGTGTACCGAGGAAGTCTCCGACAAGATGTTCGAAGAACTCAAATCGGACAAAAACGGGTTCAACGGTATCTACCTGATGGCCAGTTCGGGCGCCAGGGGAAGCAAACAGCAGATCAGGCAGTTGGCCGGCATGCGCGGGCTGATGGCGAAACCGTCCGGCGAAATCATCGAGAACCCCATCCGCAGCAACTTCAGGGAAGGCCTGAGCGTGCTGGAATACTTCATCTCCACGCACGGCGCGCGCAAGGGGCTGGCCGACACCGCCCTGAAGACGGCCGACGCCGGCTACCTGACACGCCGCCTCGTCGACGTCGCGCAGGATGTCATCATAAACGAGATCGACTGCGGCACCCTCAACGGGATAACCGTGCGCGCAATGCTTGAGAGCAAAGAACAAGTCCAGCGCTACAAGGAGCGCATTATCGGGCGCGTCGCCCTCGAAGACATCATCGACCCCAAGACCAGGGAAGTCCTTGTAAAGGCCGACGAGGAGGTGCTCGAGAAAGCGGCGAGTGAAATCGAGAAAAGAGGCATAGATTCGGTGCGAATTCGCTCCGTGCTCACCTGCGAGTCCGAGCGCGGCGTGTGCGTCATGTGTTACGGGCGCGACCTCGCCACGGGCATGCTCGTCGAGCTGGGCGAGGCCGTCGGGATAACCGCCGCACAGTCGATCGGAGAGCCCGGCACCCAGCTGACCATGCGCACGTTCCACATCGGCGGCACCGCGAGCACACAGGTGGAACAGTCCATGATCAATGTGCAGAACACGGGTCTTGTCCAGTTCGTGGACCTGCAAACCGTAAAGAACACAGAGGGCGAGATGATTACCGTCGGCCGCGGCGGCGACATTATCATCGTCGGCGAGGACGAAAGGGAACTCGAGCGTTATTCCGTGCCGCCGGGCGCGATCGTCGGGTTCGAGGAAAAGGCCAAGATCAAAAAGGGCGAACTGCTCGCCCAGTGGGACCCCTACATCCGCTCCATCGTCACCGAGACCAACGGAAGGGTAAGGTACGAGGATGTCATCGAGGGCCTCACCATGCACGAGGAACTCGACGCCGTAACCGGGTCGCGCAACCGCATCATAATAGAGTACAAAGAGGAAAGGCATCCGCAGATAACCATCGTCGACCTGAAAGACCCCGAAAAGGTGCTCGACTTCTACACGATCCCCATAGGGGCGCACCTGACGGTAGATGACGGCGTGCGCGTGCACGCAGGCGAAGTTCTCGCGAAGACGCCCAGGCAATTCAGCAAGACAAAGGACATCACCGGCGGGCTTCCCCGCGTCGCCGAACTCTTCGAGGCCCGAAAACCCAAGGACCCGGCGATCATATCCGAAATCGACGGCATCGTCGAACTCGGCGGATACCAGAAAGGGATGCGCAAGCTGAAGATCTTCCCGAAAAGCGGCAAGGAACGCGAATACCTCATCCCGCACGGCAAGCACCTCAACGTGCACACCGGCGACAGGGTCGTGGCGGGCCAGCAGCTCATCGACGGCCCCATCGTGCCGCAAGATATCCTGAGGGTTTCGGGAGAGAAAAGGCTCCAGGACTACCTGCTCTCGGAGGTCCAGGAAGTCTACGGGCTGCAGGGAGTGAGGATAAACGACAAACATATCGAGATAATAATCCGGCAGATGCTCAAAAAGATCACGATAGACAATCCCGGCGACTCCAAGTTCCTCACCAGTCAGGTCGTGGACAAGGTAAAGTTCCAGGACGAAAACGAGCGCGTGATTGCCGAGGGAGGCGAGCCCGCTTCGGCCAAGCCGATCCTGCTTGGGATCACCAAGGCTTCGCTCGGGACCGACAGCTTCATCGCCGCGGCCGCATTCCAGCAGACCACACGCGTGCTCACAGAGGCCGCAATAAGCGGGCGCGTGGACGACCTGCGGGGACTCAAGGAAAACGTCATTATCGGCCACCTCATACCGGCCGGCACAGGCTCGAAGTTCTACAAGGACCTGACGCTGGAAGTTGATCAGCCGTTGTTCGTTGCGCCGCCGGAGGAGGTCGACGAGGAGATGGAAGGCGAAGAGGAAGCCGTGGTCGAGGGGGTCGAAAATTCCGCTTGACAAAGGGATTAGCAAACAGTATACTAAATGTCTGTATTCATAGCGGGATTTTTCGCAAGTCCTGCGGACGGCATGCGGCCGGCCGTTTGGCAAAAAAACCCGATAAAGGGAGTGGGAGATAGAGATTGCCCACAATCAGTCAGTTGGTAAAAAAAGGGCGCAAAAGACCCAAGTCTAAAACGACCGCGCCCGCCTTGCAAAGATGCCCGCAAAGACGCGGCGTCTGCACTAGGGTGTACACCGTGACTCCCAAAAAACCCAATTCCGCCCTGAGGAAGGTTGCAAGGGTCAGGTTGACCAACGGAATGGAAATAACGACATACATTCCGGGCGTCGGCCACAACCTTCAGGAGCACTCCGTCGTGCTCGTCAGGGGCGGCAGGATAAAGGACATACCAGGCGTCCGCTACCACATTGTGCGAGGCACGCTGGACACGATGGGTGTTCAGGACCGTCGCCGCGGACGTTCGAAGTACGGCGCGAAGCGCCCCAAATAGGGGCTTGAACCGCGCGGTCGGCACCACAGGGTTGTCCTCACGACGTACCGGGAGTCGCGAGTTTTCCCAAAGCGATGTGAAGAACAAATGTGATGCCGGCTTTTACTGTCAGGAGATAGGCAGATGCCGAGAAGGAAAGCAGCGGTAAAGAGAACGCCGCTTCCCGACCCGAAATACAACAGCACGCTCGTGTCCACCTTCATCAATACGATGATGATACAGGGCAAAAAGGGCCTGTCCGAGCGCACGGTCTATTCGGCTCTCGAAATGGCCGCAAAAAAGCTCAATACCGACGTGATGGATGTATTTCACAAGGCGCTCAACAACGCCAAGCCCGTCCTCGAGGTCAAATCCAGACGAGTGGGCGGATCCACGTATCAGGTGCCGGTCGAGGTGAGGCCGGAAAGGAGAACCAGCCTCGCCATGCGGTGGCTGATTTCATTCGCTCGCCAGCGAGGCGAAAGAACCATGAAGGAAAAACTCGCCGCCGAATTCGTGGATGCCTACAAGGGCGAAGGAGCGACTCTAAAGAAGAAGGAAGACACCCACCGCATGGCGGAGGCCAACAAGGCGTTCGCCCACTACAGGTGGTAACACTGGAAAATCACGGAGGCCTGGTAAGGCCGGAAATCTGGCGCCGGCTTTCAGGCCTCTAGAAATATTGACGTAAGCAAGGGACAAATGGACAGCGTAGCAGCGAAAAAACTCAATGGCAAGCGCAACGGCCGCGGCCGCGCCAAATTGCCCTCACGGGAAAAGGCAAACGGACGCACCGCGCTTGAGAACACGCGCAACATCGGCATCATGGCCCACATCGACGCCGGCAAGACCACTACGACCGAGCGCATACTCTACTACACCGGCCGCACGTACAAGATGGGCGAGGTGCACGACGGCGCCGCCGAGATGGACTGGATGGAGCAGGAAAAAGAGCGCGGCATCACGATAACCTCCGCCGCCACGACCTGCTACTGGAAAAACCACCGGATCAACATCATCGACACGCCGGGCCACGTCGACTTCACGGTCGAGGTCGAGCGCTCGCTGCGCGTGCTCGACGGGGCCATCGCGGTGTTCGACGCCGTAGCCGGCGTGGAGCCCCAAACCGAAACCGTCTGGCGGCAGGCCGACAAGTACCGCGTTCCGCGCATCGTCTTCGTCAACAAGATGGACCGCGTCGGCGCCGATATGGATATGTGCGTGCGCATGATCGGCGAACGTCTCGCCGCCAAACCGCTCGTCATTCAGCTTCCGGTCGGCAAAGAAGATTCGTTTTCCGGAATGGTCGACCTCGTTCGAATGAACGCCTTCTACTACCACGATGAAAGCCTCGGCGCCACCTACGACGAAATCGATATTCCCGACAATCTTCGAGAGGCGGCCGAAGCCTTACGCCATCAGCTCATAGAAACACTCGCCGAAGAAGACGACGAAATTACCGAAAAATTCCTCGAAGGCGAGCGCATTACGCCCGAGGAACTGGAAGCGGCCATTCGCCGCTGTACGCTGGCGGATAAGCTCACGCCGGTGCTCTGCGGCGCGGCCTTCCGCAATAAGGGAGTCCAGTTCCTTCTCGATGCGGTGGTCAAGTACCTGCCTTCGCCCCTCGACGTTCCGCCCGTTAACGGAATTTCCCCCACGAAAAAGAAAGAAGAAATCAGGCGTCCCAGCGACGATGAGCCGTTCTCGGCGCTGGCCTTCAAGATCGTGGTCGATCCGTTCGTGGGAAGACTGACATATTTCCGCGTATATTCCGGGGTGCTGAGAGCCGGGCAGATGATCTATAATCCGGTGCGGAAAAAGAGGGACCGCATAGGACGCTTGCTCCTGATGCACGCAAACAAGCGGGAAGACGTCTCGGCAGTGTACGCCGGCGACATCGTAGCCGCCGTCGGCCTGAGGGATGCGGGCACCGGCGACACGCTCTGCGACATGAAGCATCAGATAATCCTGGAGAGCATGGAGTTCCCCGATCCCGTCATCTCGCTCGCGATCGAGCCGAAAACCAAGGCCGACCAGGAAAAGCTGAGCAACGCGCTGAGGCGGCTCTCCGAGGAAGACCCGACCTTCAAGATCAGGGTCGATTCCGAAACGGGACAGACCATAATCGAGGGGATGGGAGAGCTTCACCTCGAGATAATCGTCGACCGAATGCTGCGCGAATTCTCCGTCCAGGCCCACATAGGAAAGCCACAGGTCGCATACAAAGAAACGCTTACTTCCACGGCCCTGGGAGAGGGAAAATTTATCAGGCAGAGCGGCGGACGCGGGCAATACGGCCACGTCAAACTGCAGGTCGAGCCGCTCGAAAGAGGACAAGGATTCGAGTTTGCCAACAAAGTCGTCCAGGGAGCGATCCCCCGAGAATTTATTTCCAGCGTCGAGCGGGGAGTTCGCGAGGCGCTCGAAGGCGGCATGCTGGCGGGCTATCCACTGGTGGACATAAAGGTCTCGCTGCTCGACGGCACGTTCCACGAAGTTGATTCCTCCGACCTGGCCTTCAGGATAGCCGGCTCGATGGCGCTGGCCGACGCAGCCCGAAAGGCCGGCCCCGAACTGCTCGAACCGGTTATGAGCGTCGAAGTCGTCGTGCCCGAAGTATACATGGGCGACGTCCTCGGCGATATCAACGGGAAGCGCGGCCGCATAGAGGGCATCGAGGTCAGGGGCGACGCGAGGATAATCGCCGCGCTGATCCCCCTGGGCGAGATGTTCGGCTATGCCACCGACCTCAGGTCCAGAACACAGGGCAGGGCGACGCATACAATGCAGTTTTCGCATTATGGAAAGATGCCCAAGGCTCTCGCCGATGCAATTATGGAGAGATTGACGGGATAGCTCAAAATCGAAGCTGTCGGAAAGCGAAAAGCAAGATAAGGAGGCGGCAACGCTTATGGCCAAGCAGAAATTCGAGAGGACGAAGCCGCACGTCAACGTAGGGACGAT
>CBFDAY010000138.1:0-7055 GCA_965602895.1 uncultured bacterium | reverse complement strand
CCCTGATCTTCGCGTTTCTTGTGCCGATCTCGATTATGCAAAATGCAATCGACGATGACGGGGTCAGCGTCGCGTTTCTCAGGTGGATCGACAACCAGGAGGCATCCCGGAGCCGGGCGCTGCAGGAGTTCTTTAGATCGACCGACGACAGAACACCCGAGGAGATCGAGCTGTTCGAGCGGGCGGACCAACTGGGCTTATCTTTGAGTCCGGACTTCCGCGAGCTTTCCGTGGACGAAAAATGGCGTGTCATTCGCAGCCCCGATTTCGAGCCGATTGAAGGCCGCTTCCTCGACCTGGTCCTGCAATCGAAAATCACGCTGGCCGGGGGCGAGATCGAATGGTCGAATCCCAACGTGAGCGCCAACGTGGGGGCGCTGGTGCTCGGCTTTCGCAAGCTCGTTGCCGACATGCTGTGGCTCAAGGTCGACGAGTACTGGCATCTCGGGCTCGCTTCGCGGATGTTTCCCATGATGGAAACCGTTGTCGCTCTCGATCCGCATTTCATAGAGGCATACGCGCTTGGGGGATGGCACCTGGCCTACAATGTCACCGTCACCGTTCACTCGGCCGAAGAAAAGATGAAATACATCGACCAGGGCATAAGCCTCCTGGAAAAGGGCATCAAATACAACCCCCGCAGCGCAAAGCTGTACTCGGAACTCGGATTTACGATCTATTTCATCAAGCTGCGTGATTGGGAAAAGGCCGCGTATTATATGGGAGAAGCGATAAAATACGAACACGACCCGTGGATGGAGCGCTTGTATGCTATCTGCCTTGAGAGGATGGGCGAGGAAGAAGAATCGCTTGCTTTGCTCGAGGACTACGACCGCCGGCATCCCGATTTCATAGCTCAAAGAAACATGCTGGCACGCCTCCGGAAAAAGCTCGATGCGCGCCGGCTAGAAGAACAAGGCAAGTTCGAGGAAGCCTATAAGCTTTGGGAATTTCTTGAAGACAACGACTCGTCTGACATCGTCGCGCCGCTGGAGGTCCAGCGCCTGAAAAAAATCATCGAAGAGCCAGCCGACCTGATTGACGCCACAAGCGCCGACCCGGCACGAGGCTGAGCGACCGCTTGTTATCATCGTATGTATTCACTTGCGCTCCGGATAAAGAATTCTTCTGATTTACTACTGGGAGCATGAAGTACTTCACACTCTTGTCATCCTGACGATGAGCATAAAGACAAATCTCGAGCGGCTTCATAAGCGAATGGAGCAAGCGGCCAAACGCGCCAAGAGGGCCCCCGACGATATCAATCTCGTCGTCGTGACAAAGACGGTTGGGGTCGACCGGATAAAAGAAGCCATTGACTGCGGCGTCAGCATCATCGGCGAGAACAGGGTCCATCAGGCGGCCGCCAAACGGGCGGAGGTGAGCGGTCCGGTCCGGTGGCATATGATCGGCCACCTGCAGTCTCGAAAGGCAAAGCAGGCCGCGGAATTGTTCGACATGGTCCAGTCCGTCGAAAGCGTATCGACCGCAGCGGCGCTGCAGAAAAGATGCGCGGAGGCGGGACGGATCATGCCTGTTCTCATCGAAGTCAACACATCGAACGAGGAACAGAAATACGGCGTCTCGCCGGACGAGGCGGAAGCGTTTATCCATGAGACGGCATCCATGGAAAATCTGCGCATCGAAGGGCTTATGACCATGGCCGCATTCGCGCCGGACCCCGAGCAGGCGCGGCCGTCTTTTCGCATGCTCCGCGAGCTGGCCGAGACACTGAGAGCAAAGAACATGGAAGGCGCGAGCTTCGACGTGCTCTCGATGGGCATGAGCAACGACTTCGAGGTCGCGATAGAAGAGGGATCGACAATGGTGCGAATCGGCACGGCCGTTTTCGCGCAATAGATTGCCATATCGGAACATGAAAGAAAAACTCGAAACCATCAAAAGCGAGGCCCTCGACAAGGTCGAGCAATGCGATGAACTCGCTGCGCTCACGCAGATCCAGGTGGAGTACCTGGGCCGCAAGGGCGCGCTCACGACGCTCCTCAGGCAGACTGGAAAGCTGTCTCCCGAGGAGCGCCCCGTCTTTGGGAAGCTGGCGAACCGGGTCAAGGCCGAGATACAGCGGGAGATCGACGCAAAACGCGAGAGTTTCGAGAAGCAGGAGAGGGAAAGAGAACTCAGCACCAAGAGCGTTGATGTAACCCTGCCGGGTATCATGCCGCAGCTTGGCCATCTGCATCCGATAACAATGGTTTTCAATGAAGTCCAGCGGATATTTGAAAGCCTCGGCTTTCAGGTGGCGACAGGCCCGGAAGTAGAGACGGAATACAACAACTTCGATGCCCTGAATATGCCCAAGGATCACCCGGCACGGGACATGCAGGACACGTTTTTCATCACCGACTCGGTTGTGCTGCGGACCCAAACCTCGCCCGTCCAGATACGCACAATGATGGCGCAAGAACCGCCCGTGCGGATAATAGCGCCGGGCAAGGTCTTCCGCCGTGACGACGACATCACTCACAGTCCGATGTTCCATCAGGTCGAGGGCCTGGTGGTGGACGAAAACATCACGATGGGTGATCTCAAGGGAGTGCTCGAAGCTTTTGTCCACAAGCTCTACGGCCCGGAGACGAAGCAGCGCTTTCGTCCCAGCTTTTTCCCGTTCACCGAGCCGAGCGCCGAGGTGGACATCCAATGCGTCATATGCGGCGGAAGCGGATGCCGCACGTGCTCACACACGGGCTGGCTGGAAATCCTGGGCTCGGGAATGGTGCATCCAAAGGTATTCGAAGCCGTGGGATATGACCCCGAGAAATACACCGGCTTCGCATTCGGCATGGGCGTCGACCGGCTGGCAATGCTGAAATACGGAATCGAGGACGTTCGCATATTCTTTGAGAACAACATGAAATTCCTCGAGCAATTCTGACAGGCCTTTCACGGACGGCCCTGCAATAATCTGCGGAGAATCATCGACAATGCTTGTATCATTGAATTGGCTGAAAGAGCTGGTGACGACCGACACAACCCCGGACCGGCTCACCGATATGCTGACGATGGCGGGGGTCGAGGTCGAGGCCGCCGAAGAGGTGAGGCCCGACTTCGAGAAGGTGATCGTAGGTCGAATACTCAAGATATCGCCCCATCCCAACGCCGACAAACTCGTCCTCTGTGAGGTCGATGCCGGAGGGCAGTCACCGCTGGGGATCGTCTGCGGCGCCGCGAACATGAAAGAGGGCGACAATGTGCCCGTCGCGGTCGTGGGGGCCAGGCTCGTCGGCGACATCGAGGTTAAAAAGACCAAGATCCGGGGCGAGCCCTCGGCGGGGATGATGTGTTCCGAGCGCGAGCTTGGATTTGGGGACGATCATTCGGGAATAATGATCCTTCCGCCCGACGCGCCGGTCGGCGGCGCGTTTGATGAGATAATGGAACTC
Source organism: uncultured bacterium (assembly GCA_965602895.1). Lineage (GTDB taxonomy): Bacteria > Abyssobacteria > SURF-5 > SURF-5 > SURF-5 > CBDUSG01. The sequence goes on along the minus strand of CBFDAY010000138.1, from coordinate 3,654 downwards.
AACGACGTCGTGCTCGAACTCGGCGTTACCCCCAATAGGCCCGACTGCCTCAGCATGATCGGCGTCGCCCGGGAGGTTGCCGCGATAACGCGGACTCAGGCGCGCCTCCCGCAGTTTGACGTGCCCGAGGAAGGCCCCGAGACCGCCTCCCTCACATCGGTCACTATCGACGACGACGCCGGATGCCCGCGCTACGCGGCCAGGGTCGTGACCGGCGTCAAGATCGGCCCTTCACCCGCCTGGATGCAGCAACGACTCATAAAGGTCGGGCTGAGGCCGCTCAACAACGTCGTCGACATTACCAACTACGTTCTCATGGAACTCGGCCACCCGCTCCACGCGTTCGACTACGACAAGCTCGGGGAAAACCGCATCGTGGTCCGGTGCGCCCGCGCCGGCGAATCGATCACCACCCTCGACGGCGTCGAGCGCGAGCTTTCGGAGCGGATGCTCGTGATCGCCGACGCCCTGAACCCGGTCGCAATCGCCGGCGTCATGGGAGGGACCGATTCGGAGGTTACCGAGCAGACCGAGACGGTGCTTATCGAGTCCGCATATTTCGATCCGGTCAGCATCAGGAGGACTTCCAAAGCGCTCGGGCTTTCCACCGAGGCCTCGTACCGTTTCGAGAGGGGAGCCGACCCGGAGATGGCGATAATAGCGCTCGACAGAGCGGCCGCGCTGATGGCCGAGCTGGCCGGCGGCAAGATCGCCGGGGGACGGATTGACGAATATCCGCGTAAGATCGTTTCTCCCGAAGTGAGGCTCAGATACGAGCGCATAGGGCGTATACTCGGCATCGAGGCGCCGGAAGAAGAGGTCGCTTCGATCCTCTCGTCACTCGGTTTCGAGATCCTGTCCGAACACGCCGACGCGCTGGAGGTACGGGTGCCGACATACCGGCCCGATGTTACGGCGGAGATAGACCTCATCGAAGAGATCGCGCGCATCCACGGCTACGACAAAATCAAGGCCACATATCCGCAAGACAGCGCGATCATGACGAGCGGGCTTCAACCGGTTCCCTTCGAAGAAAAATGCCGCGGCGCTCTGAGGGCTTCCGGATTTTCGGAAGTCATTACGCTCAGCTTCGGCGCGCCGGCGGGCATGGCCGACTTCTGCGACGACGGCGCGGACGCCCGAATGGTAAAAATGAAGAACCCGCTCACCGAAGACGCGAGCGTGTTGCGGACAAGCCTTATCCCCGGAATGCTCTTGAGCATAAGGACAAATGTCAACGCGGGCAACAAGGACCTCAAGATTTTCGAAGTGGGGAAGGCCTTTTGGCCCGTCGGAGGACAGGCGCTGCCCGAGGAGCACACCCTCATCTGCGCCGCCGCCACCGGCCTTTCCAGTCCCGCTAACTGGAGAGAGCAGCCGGTGGATGTCGACTTTTTCGACCTGAAGGGCAGCATCGAAGCGCTGTTTGAATCTTTGGGCTTCAAAGATGTTGACACGGCAAGGGCCTCGCACAGCGGGTTCCATCCGGGCATGTGCGCAGACATATCGATTGGAGGCAAGACCGTCGGAAAACTCGGGGAAATTCATCCCGACGTCCTGGACAGATATGAAATCGGCCAAAAGGTGTTCCTCTTTGAGGTCGATCTCGATTCGGTCGACGACAGGCCGGATGCCCTGCGAAGATACGCAAAGCTGTCCCGATTCCCATCTGCCGAGCGCGACCTGGCGGTGGTCGTCGACGAGCGCGTCGAGGCTGCGGCGCTCAACTCCGCGATGGCCGAGGTGGGCGGCAATATTCTGAAAAGCATCTGCCTGTTCGATATATACAGGGGCAAACAGGTCGGAGAAGGCAAGAAGAGCCTGGCCTTCAGCCTCCGATTCCAGAGCGGCGACCACACACTTACCGACGATGAAATTAGCGCCGCTTCAGGCAATATCGTCAAGATCCTCGAAGAGCGGTTCGGCGCGAAGCTCAGGGCGTAGAAGGCGATGGAAGAGAAACTCTCGCGGCTGGAAGAGCAGATGAAACGGCTGCTGACCGACTTCCGCGAGGCCTGCAACAAAAACGAAGCATTGCGCCTGGAGAACGAGCGCCTGCTCAACGACCTTATGGAGAAAAACAGGCGGCTTGAAGTGTTCGAGGAGCGCGATTCGGTGTTGATGGAGGCCCAGGCCGAAAAAAGACGCCTCGAGCAAAAGCACAAGGAAATCCGCCGGGAAACCGAACGGCTGCTCGAAAAGCTCCGCGCACTCAGGACGGGCGACAGGCAATGAGCGAGCATACCACCGTAACAGTCGTGATTCAAGGGACCGAACTCAGCTTCAAGACCGACGATCCCGGATACATAAAAGAGCTTGCCGCGTTCGTTGATGGGCAGATAGAAAAGGTCGCGTTATCCGACAGGGTGACGGCGCCGGTCAAGGCCGTGATGCTCACGGCCTTTAACATAGCCGACGAGCTTTTCAGGCTGCGAAAAGAAAAGTCGGAGATGTCTGAAGAATTTTCCAAGCGTCTTGACGCAATGCTCGAGATGGCGGAAGAAACTTATCGGTCAACGAGGGTGGCGGGCGACGAGTGAGAACATCCCGGAGTATTCGACCCGGCGCCTGATTTTCGTCGTCGCGACCGAGGATAAGCCTGCAGTTCACCCTCTCCGAACCGATCTCGAAAGCCCGAAAGGAAAATGGCCATGAAAACCACGCCCGAGATGATCCGCACAAACGCCGAGAGGTTCGAAGACAGGCCCGCCGTTATCTTTTACGACAGGACCGTTACTTATCGCGATCTCGACCGGGCAAGCGACCGCATAGCCGCTGCGCTCGGGCGACTGGGCGTGAAAGAAGGCGAGATCGTGTCGATGATGATGAACAATTCGCCGGAGTTCTATGCGGTCTTTTTCGGCATCCAGAAAGCGGGAGCGGTCGCGGGGCCGGTCAATTGCTGGTGGCAGACGAGCGAGGTCGAATATCTCCTCAACGATTCCGGCTCCAGAATCTTTTTCGTGGACGGCGATCATCTCCACCACGTCGAGGCGCTAGAGGGCAAAACCGGCGTAGAGCGGCTGATCGTGAACGAGACGGACGCCCCGCCCAAGGGGGCGGCAAAGCTCGGCGAGATTCTCGCTTCCGCTGAAGAAGCCCCTCCCTCACATGAACTGACACCTGATTCTCCCTGCGCCATTCTGTACACCTCCGGAACCACGGGAAAGCCCAAGGGTGCGCTGCTGACGCATAAGAACATCATATTCGCAGGAAGAGCCAAGTCCAGGGCCGCCGACCTCAGGGATGGCGAGAAGGCGCTCTGCGTCCTCCCGCTCTTCCACGGGGCCGGTCTGCTCGATCTGAGCATGCCCTGCCTCTACGCCGGCGCCACGGTCGTCCTCAGGAAAAACTTTTCGGCGACGGAATTCTGGGGATTGATCGAGCAGCACCGCATCAACGGCATCTACGGCGTCCCAACGATATACCACATACTGTTGCAGATGGAGGAATCCAAGACCGTCGACGCCTCCTCGCTCCGCTTCGGTGTCATCGGCGCGGCGCCGACGCCCGCCGAACTGATAAATGAGTTCGAGGGGCGCTACGGCATGAAGGTCATCGAGGGGTATGGACTTACCGAAAGCAGTGGCGGCGCTTGCCTTACACCGACGGAGGGCGAGCGGAAAATCGGCTCGGCCGGAGTGCCCATGGAAA
>CBFDAY010000137.1:0-7103 GCA_965602895.1 uncultured bacterium | reverse complement strand
TCTCGGACACCTCTCCAAAATCGGTCGATTGCGTTGGAATGATAGCAAAATATGCCGCAGCGTGTCAACACGAATTGCGCGAGCAGAATAAATCCGGCTCCTGCGATGAACGATGATGCGCAAACGGCAAAAGATTGTAGGGGTGAACATCGTGGTCGTCCGAATTTAGCTCTCGGCCAAGCCTATCCTCCACGTCATTCTGAGCAGAGCGAAGAATCTTTGTCGGCGGCGAGTCGAGTCCGTGACTCTCGCCGCCTCTGTGGTTTAGATATCCCGTGAAGGACAGAGATCGCTTACCACGCAGTCGTCGTGATTCGGTTTCCTCGAATGGCACACGCGGCGCCCGTGAAATATCAACACGTCCGAGAAGAGCGCCCACTGCTTCTTCGGCACGAGCGCGCAGAGGTCGGCCTCTATCTTGTCGGGTTGCTTGTTTGATGAAAGGTCCAGTCGCTGGGAGAGGCGCCCTACATGCGTGTCGACGGCGATTCCCTCAACGACGTCGTAGGCGTGCGAGAGCACTACGTTGGCGGTCTTTCGAGCCACGCCGGGAAGCTCGATCATCTCTTCCATCGTCCGGGGAACCTCAGAGTCGAATTTTTCGATGAGCACGCGGCACGCTCCGAGTATGTTCTTCGCCTTGTTGCGGTAAAAGCCGGTGGAGCGTATCTCCTGCTCGAGCTGTTCCTGCGACATTTTCAGGTAATCATGCGGTGTTCGACATTTCTTGAAGAGCGTTTTTGTGACTATGTTGACGCGCGTATCGGTGCACTGGGCGGAGAGAATTGTGGCGACGAGCAGGTCCAGCGGCGTTGTGCGGTCGAGCGCGCAGCCGGCGTCGGGATGCTCCTTTTTCAGCAGTCTCAAGATTTTCCGCGCGCGTTTGCGCCTGTCTTCCGGTGATTCCTTCTTTGCCATGACGATTCCTTTTCGAAGTCTTCTGCGGCCAAAATCCAGGCGCCAGTATCTCACAAACGGTCGAAAATCGCAACTTGCGCTATTTTGTTCGCATTATGTATAATGGACGCGTCCTCGCCACACGTGATCGACCTGTTGAGGCCAATCCATCGCAGGTAAATCCAGGAGGGAATCGCCGTGTTGGGTGCAAGCGCGTGCCTTGTCGGGCTCAACACTCGCCATGATGGAACACATGCGCTCGACCTATTTGTCCACAGGCTGTTTCGCGAGGGCGAGGCGGTTCCATTTTGTCCCGAACAACTCGGGGGCCTCGGCACGCCGCGCAAGCGGTCCGAGATAGTCGGAGGAACGGGTGAGGACGTCCTCGACGGTAAGGCGAGAGTTCTTCTTGAGGACGGAACGGACGTTACGGAAAATTTTTTGCGCGGCGCCGGGGAGGTTCTCAAAGCGGTGCGCGAGCTGAGACTGAAGCGTTTTTATATGAGGGCAAAGAGCCCATCCTGCGGGGTCGGCCTCATCTATGTTGAGGGCAGGCTGGCCGAAGGCAACGGAGTTTGCGCGGCCGCGCTCCTGAGAGAGGGCATCGAACTGATAGCGGTTTAGAAATGATACTTCGAAGAATAAAAAGCGATTTACGCATTCCATTGTTTCTGTTGGTAACGCTGTGCATTTTTCTTTCGGCCGAGTCCTCTTCTCACGCAGAGGATATGATAATCCCGGGTGGCGCCGATTTTCTCGAGGGCAGGCGCCTGCAAAGCGCGGGCGAGTGGGCGGGCTCGATCGAGCGGTTTCAGGCGGCGGCCGGAGTGTACTCACTGGTGGCCGATTACGCCCTGTACCAGATGTCTCAAAGCGCTCTACAGTTGGGAGACACGGACCTGTCGGCGTCGGCGCTGGAAAAACTGCTCAGCCTGCATCCCGACACACCCGCCGGGCCTTTTGCTCGCCTGGAGATGATCAATCTGTATTTCAATAGCGGCGAGCATGCAAGGGCAATCCCTCACCTGCAGACGGCGCTGCGTGGCGCGAAATCCTCCCGCGAATCCGCTTCCCTGACGCTGATGCTGGCCAAGGCTCATGCCGCATCGGACGATGTTTCGAAGGCAAACAGCATCTGCTGGCGAATCATCCATGGGTGGCCGTCGGGGCCGGAGGCGCTCGAAGCCGTCGAACTCGTTGGCGACGTCGATTCCCCGGAAAAGACGCTGGCCGTGGCTAAGGTCTATTCACTGAACAGAGAAGCCCGAAAGGCGCTGGACCTGCTGGAAGAGCTGATGATCGATCCGACCGTGGGCCCGCTGATGCCGGATATCCTTTTCCATATGGCCCGGTCGCTCGCGCAGGAGAAAAAAAAGCAGGCTGCCGCGGACCTGTATGGCGAGATCGCAACGGAGTATCCCAAATCCTCGGCTGCCGCCGGGGCGCTTTTCGAGCGAGGCAAGTACCACCGCTCGATGGGGATGACGGACGAGGCGCTCGATGATTTCCAACAGGTTGTCGATAGGTTTCCCCGCAATGCGATGGCCGCGCTCGCGCTCAAAGAGCGTGCAAAGATTTTCGAAAAGCGGGAAGACCCGCTTGAATACGAGCAGTATGAGAGACTGCTCAGCGACTTTCCTCGGTACGACTTGACCCTTGCCTCGATAATGCATTGGGGCGTCAAGCTGTACGTTGCGGGCGACTATACCGGTGCGCGAAGTGTTTTCGAGAGGCTCGCGGCGGCTGACCTGGGGGCCGGCGCCAACGCCGACGCCGCGTTCTGGATCGCGAAGTGCACCATCGCCAAAGGCAACGCGAGCCTGGCGAAGATCCAGCTTGCGGGGGTGATAAAACGGTTTGGGGAGTCACACCAGGCGTTTCGGGCGCGCTCGATACTCAATACGCTTGCGGAGGCGCAGGCTTTATATTCCAACCGGAATACGACCGATTGGAGCGTCCTGTTTGTCTATGACAGAAAGCCGTTTGAATCGCTGGAAAGCGAGAATGCGCAGGAGGCATATCCTCCATTGGAACGAGAGTTGTCTAACATCGGGCGGGAATCTCTCGACCGCATTGGATTTTTCATGCTGAGCGATCTGCCGGAGGCGAAATGGGAACTCGCCCGGACAGCGGGAAAAATCTCGGGCCCGAACGCCAGGTACGCGCTCGCATGGGCCCTGTTCCACTCCCGCGGCTACACCGACTCGATCATGGCCGCCTCGTCCCTGAGAGGCCGGCTCAAAGACCCGCTCCGGGCCGTCAGGCTCCAATACCTGCTTTATCCGGCGGCATATCCCGGGCTTGTCGGAGCCGCCGCCGCCAGGTACGACATCGACCCCATGCTCTCGCTTGCCGTGATGCGAGAGGAGAGCCACTTCAGGGAAGAAGCAGTATCGGTGGCCGACGCGCGGGGGCTGATGCAGATAATTCCCCCCACGGGTGAATGGCTTGCCACAAAAGTGTTCGGCCCGGCGAGGTTCGACATCACCTTGCTGTTTCGGCCCGGAGTCAATATCGAGTTGGGCGCCTATTACCTTCGGTACCTGCTCGACAAGTTTGACGGCAATGCAGTGCTCGCTATTGCCGCGTACAATTGGGGCGAGGGCAACCTCAGGAAATGGCTGAAGAACTCTCCGCCGGGCGACTTGGATGTTTTCATCGAGAGCATCCCCGCCGATGAGACCCGGAGGTATGTCAAAAAAGTCATCCGCTCCTACGCCGTTTATCACAGCCTGTATCCAACGGATTATTTGGAAAAAAATCGGGACTGAGCGGGAACGGCGCAAGCTTTGCGTTTGCATTCCGGGGTCGAAACCGAACCTCCGACGGGCTTGCTCTACTTTCAGCATCGGTGATATAATCCGCTATCGCGACTTTCGGAACCATGCTTTGCTAGTGATGTAATCATTGAAGAAAAGGAGAACGCGTTATGAGGATCGGCACGATGATCGAGCCGAAGAAGGTCGCGCAGGCGTTTCTGGGCCCTGCCGGCGATCATAGCCTCGCGGCCGAGGTGAAGAGGTTGATGGCGGCGGGCGCGAACCATATAGAGATTAGCGGTGAAGCGGTGGCGGCGCTGCCCGGCCCTCTGCGCGACAGGTTTCCCGATGAGGTCTCCGGCGGGTTGCAGGAATTGCACGAAAAGAACGGCTTGACTTATTCTGTCCATCTGCCTTTTTTCGGGGGCGTCAATTTCACGACCAGCATCGAGTCGATCCGGCGTGCGTCGGTGGAAGTCGTCCGCGAGATAGTCGAGCAGTGCGCGCCTCTCGAACCGATCAGCTATGTCCTTCACATCTCGGGCCTGCTTGAGGACCTGATGAGCGTCGGCCTGCGCAACGACGCCGTCGTAGAGGCCTATCTCGCGAACGCGGTCCAGAGCATAACGGAAATGATCGAGTTTATCCCCGCCGACAAGCTTTGCATAGAAAACCTCGAGTACATCTCATATGAGAAGATATTCCCGCTCGTCGAGAAGTTCGACACGAAGATCTGCATGGACATCGGACACATAAAGCTCAGAAACGAGAACATAGACGAGTTTATCGACAGGTATGGCTCACGCATCGGCCACGTCCACATGCACGACGTGAGCTACCGCTTGTTTGACAAGCGGGTGAGGGTGATGGACGATCACCTGGACCTGGGTTCAGGCGTGATCGACGTCGACGCCGTTATCGGCAAGTTGGCTTCGGTCGGCTTTGACAAGGCGGTGACTCTGGAAGTACACACAGCCGACCCGGCGGACTCAGTGAGGATACTGAAGGAAGCGATCGATAAGGCTCAGAGAGGATAGAGAGGAAGGGGAGGAGAAATGATTCAAAAGATAGACCACATCGGGGTTGCCGTATCCGACCTGGATGAAGCGCTCAAGCTGTATCGCGACATCCTTGGCCTCAAAGTGGAAAAGACCGAGGACTTCGGGGGGATGAAGATCGCATTCATTCCCATAGGCGATACCGAGTTTGAACTGCTGCAGCCGACCGACCCGAACGGCGCGCTGGCGAAATTTTTGGAGAAGCGGGGCGAAGGAATCCAGCACATCGCCCTTCGCGTCGACGACGTCGCCAAGTCGCTCGAGGAACTCAAGGCGAAGGGGCTGCGCGTGATAGACGAGAAGCCGCGGCCGGGCGCGGGCGGCGCCAGCATAGCCTTCTTCCATCCGAAGAGCACGAGGGGCATTCTGCTCGAAATTTGCCAGCCGGCTTCTTAAGCGGCAAGGGGGAAATCCGCCGATGGCGCCGACATCGCCGATGGATCATATCAGGGTACTCTGCGCCGAGATAGGCCCGCGCGGTCCGACGACCGAGGCCGAGGCGCGCGCGGCGGCCTACGCGGCCTCGAAGCTCCGCGATGCGGGCGCGCACGACGTTTCGGTCGAGACATTCCGAAGTGTGCCCTCGCTGTGGTGGGCCATGGAGATAGCGATGGCTCTGGCGCTGGTCTCGACGGGAGTCTACTGGTGGGCCGGAGGGAGGTTATGGCTCTGGCCCGTTTTTTTGTGCGTCGCGGCGCTCTGTGTGACCGCGGCCGAGTTCGGTTTTTGGAGGCTCTCGCTCAGCAACCTTCTGCCAAAGAAAGTATCGCAGAATGTTTGTGGCAAAGTCGCTCCAACGGGACCGGCGCGTAACAAGCTGGTCGTCATCGGTCATCTCGACACTCACCGCACGCCCTTGCTGTTTCGCAGGGGCATCGTGCGTTTTCTGCCGGTTGCGCTGGCAGTCGTGCTCGGGTGTGTCATCCTCAAGGCGCTTGCATTTATCTTCGGCAGCGCCTCCGGGTCGCACGGCATGATGCTCGTTTTCGCGCTGGTTCTCGATATCCCCGTAGCCCTCATGCTTGCCGCAATGCTTCACGGCGACTTCTTCTCGCCTTTTACGGAGGGCGCCAACGACAATGCGACCGGCGCGGCGATCGCGTTGAGCCTCGCCGAGCTTTTCGCGCGCGAGCCGCTCGAACAAACCGAGTACTGGGCGCTGTGCACCGGCTGCGAGGAAGCGAGGCTGACGGGCATCGAGGCTTTTCTCGACAAGCATGGGGACGAGCTGAGGGACGCCTGGTTCGTCGATCTTGAATGCCTCGGCATCGGGCGCCTAAGATACATCACCTGCGAGGGAATGCTTAAGAAGTACTACAGCAACCCCGGCCTCGTTCGCGCCGCGGCCGAAGCCGCCAACGCCGTTGAGGGCGTCGAGATAAGCGGTATGCCGCTGAAGTCGGGCTACACCGAGACGGCCATCGTTTTGAAGCGGGGATTCCGCGGGATCACTATCATGGCGTTTCCCGAGGGCTCAGACGACGTTCCCCATTGGCATCAGACGTCGGACCGCATGAGTAACCTTGAAGCGCAGACCGTCGATGAGGCCCTGCAATACGTTGTCGCTCTCGCCAGGGAATTGGACTCGCAATGAGCCGGCAGCGCGGAGATACCTTCTGGGACAGGCGGAAGGCGCGGTGGTACAGCGAAGGTCTCCGCCACAGCGACTACGCCGACAAGGTCGTCGGTGTGATCGCCCCTATCGCGAAAGATTGCGCGTCGCTGCTCGATGTGGGGGCCGGCTGCGGCGCTCTCTGTATTCCTCTCGCAAGCGAGTTCGAGAGTGTGACCGCGCTCGATTCCTCGGCGGCAATGCTCGAAGAACTTGCAGAGAATGCTCTCGCCGCGGGGGTCGGCAATATCAGTGCTGAGCCGGCCGCATGGGATGAGGCCGAGGACAGGTTCGGCGATTTCGACGTCGTTCTGGTGGCAAACGTTCCCGGCGTCCTCGACGATCCTGCAAAAGGCGTCTCCCGGCTGGAGCGTCACGCCCGCAGATTTGTTTTCCTCGTTCTCGGCGCGCCGAAGAATTCGGATAAGTTCTTTTTTCGCGAGCTTTGGCCGATGATCTTCGGGGCGGACCTTCCTAAAAAGCTCGACTATTTTGATATTTACAAGGCGCTTTACGGGATGGGGATATACGCGAATGTAGAGGTTGTGGATTATGATTTCGACCAGCCGTTTCGCGACATTGCCGAGGCCGTTGCCTTTTGGAAGGATCACATGAGGCTGACCGGAGGCGAGCACGACGAGACATTGCGGGAGTTTCTTTCGGGGCGGCTGGAACGATCCGGCGATCTGCTATGGGCGAGAGTGCCCAAGCGGAGCGCGGTGCTCTGGTGGCGTACATCGTCGAAGTGACAAAAAAGCGGCCTCTGATTTCTCCAAT
>CBFDAY010000136.1:0-7105 GCA_965602895.1 uncultured bacterium | reverse complement strand
TCCTTGAGCGCGGCAAGCCTGGCCGTGTCTATTGCGCGCGAAGAGCGCCGGCTACCGGCATCTTTTGAAGACAAGGGTTGCATTGGTTCCACCAAATCCGAAGGAATTGCTCATGGCGTACTCCACGGCCATTTCGCGGGAGATGTTAGGGACGTAGTCGAGATCGCACTCGGGATCGGGCTCCTCGTAGTTTACCGTCGGCGGGACGACTCCGTTGCCGATTGCAAGCAGCGTTGCTATCGCCTCGACGCCGCCGCTGGCCCCAAGGAGGTGTCCCATGTGCGATTTCGTGGAGCTGATGGCAAGCTTGTACGCGTGATCGCCGAAAAGCGACTTCACGGCCTCGGTCTCCAGCTTGTCATTAAGCGGCGTGGAAGTGCCGTGCGCATTGATGTATGAAACCGCATCCGGAGAGATGCCCGCGCTGCGAAGGGCGGCCCGCATCGACCGAAGCGCCCCGTCGCCGTCGGGCGCCGGCGCGGTCATGTGGTATGCGTCGGCCGACATTCCGTAGCCGATGACCTCTCCCCATATCTTCGCGCCCCTCTTTCGGGCGTGTTCCAGTTCTTCAAGCGCCACCACTCCCGCGCCCTCGCTCATCACGAACCCGTCGCGCGTGCGGTCGAACGGCCTGCTGGCCCGCTCGGGGTCATCGTTGCGCGAGGTCGTGAGCGCGCGCATCGCGCAGAAACCGCCGAAGCCGATGGGCGTCAGCGCGGCTTCGCTCCCGCCCGCGAGGATGGCGTCGGCTTCGTCGCGCTCGATAATGCGGTACGCGTCGCCGATGGCGTGGGTGCCCGTGGCGCAAGCGGTGGACACGGCGGAGTTGGGCCCCTTGAGCCCGAAATTCATCGCAACTACGCCGGACGCCATGTTGGCGATCAGCATTGGAATGAAAAACGGACTCAGCCTCCGCGGCCCCTTTTCGAGGAATATGATGTGCTGGTCCTCGATGGTCGTCATGCCGCCGACGCCGGAACCGATGAGCACGCCGACCCTCTCGAGGTCGGTCCTGTCGAGATCGATTCCCGAGGACTCGAGCGCCATCTTGCTCGCCGCAAGCGCGAACTGCACGAACCTGTCCATGCGCCTGGCTTCTTTTGAGGAGAAGTAATCCTCGGGGTTGAAGTCCTCAACCGTCCCGGCGACCTGCGAGGAGTACCTGGAGACATCGAAATGGGTCAGGCGCCTGATGCCCGAGCGCCCGTTTTTGAGAGAGTCCCAGAACTGTTCAATCGTATTGCCGACGGGTGAGATGACGCCCGCACCCGTTACAACGACACGCCTTCGCATTTGTGCTTGATCTCCCGGCCGAATCTGGGGTGAGCTAGGTGAGCTATCTGATCTAGAGGCTTTTCATGAAATCGATGGCGTTGCCAACCGTCACGATCTTTTCGGCCTCTTCGTCGGTTATCTCGATGTCGAATTCGTCCTCGAGAGTCATGATCAGCTCGACGACGTCGAGCGAATCGGCGCCGAGATCGTCAATGAACTTTGCCTCTTCGGTCACCTGCTCAAGAGCGATTTCGAGTTTTTCCGCGATTATCCCCTTGATCTTTTCGCCGCTCACCTCAACCATACCGGTTCCCAGCTCCTTTCCTATACCGTTGCGAACCTTTTCCCAATCCCCCGAGACGCGAAATTCACATTGCCATCCCGCCGTCGGCGCGTATCACTTCGCCGGTGATGTAGTCAGCGGCCGGTGAAGCAAGAAACTTGACGACCTCGGCCACGTCCTCCGGTTCTCCCATCCGGCCGAGGGGAATAAGCTTCGTCACATCTTCTTTTGCCTTGTCCGTAAGCGCATCGGTCATCGCGGTCTTTATCAGGCCGGGCGCCACGCAATTGACGGTTATGGCGCGTGAGGCGAGTTCGCGCGCGACGGACTTCGTGAGGCCGATTATGCCGGCCTTCGACGCGCAGTAGTTGGCCTGCCCCGCATTGCCGACCATGCCGACGACCGAAGCCATGTTTATTATTTTTCCGCCGCGCTGCTTGATCATAGTGCGCGCCACGGCCTTGATGCAGTTGAATGTGCCCTTCAAGTTGGTGTCGATAACTCTATCCCAGTCGGCCTCTTTCAGACGCAACAGCAAATTGTCGGCGGTGACGCCCGCGTTGTTCACCAGGATGTCGACGCGGCCGAATTTCCCCACCACGCTCTTGACGAGCGCTAAAACCGAATCCGGGTCGGTAACGTCTACCTGAAACGGATGCGCCGAACCGCCCTCGGATTTTATCTGTTCGGCGGCCTCCCTGTTGGCCTCGAGGTTCCGGCTGCAGACGACGACCGCCGCGCCCTCGCGCGCGAGCGCCGCCGCAATCGCGCGACCCATGCCGCGCGACCCCCCTGTTACTATGGCAACTTTTCCTTCCAGCCGCTTGTCATTTTTTTCCATCACAGCGCCCGGGCGGTTGCCTCTATGGAATCGGGGCCGTCGACACAATGGCCGACCGCCGAGCCGTCTATCCGCTTTAACAATCCCGTCAAAACCTTGCCCGGCCCCATTTCCACGAAGGCGTCGACGCCCTCATCAATCATTCGCTCGATTGTCGACTGCCACCTGACCGGGCTGCAAATCTGCTCTATGAGTCCTTTCCTGATCCGGTCGGGGTCATCCGTGGGAGTCGCGGACACGTTCGGGAGAAAGCCTTTTTCCGGAGCCGAGATGCCCGCCGACGAAATGGAAGGCTCAAACTTCTTGGCGGCCGGTTCCATCAAACGCGAATGGAAAGCACCCGACACCTTGAGCGGAATCGCCCTCTTGGCGCCTTGCTCCCTGGCCTTTTCGCCTGCGGCCCTTACGGCCTCGGGTTCGCCGGAGATTACGGTTTGCCCGGGAGAGTTTATGTTGGCGATATCAACGACGCCGTCGGCGACCTCGGAACAGATCCGTTCGACGACCGATGCTTCGAGGCCGAGAACGGCGGCCATGGCGCCCGGGTTGATTTCGCACGCGTCCTGCATGGAGAGAGCGCGGTCCCTTACCAGCCCGAGCCCCTCTTCGAAGTCAAGCGCCCCGCTCGCCACGAGCGCCGAATACTCGCCAAGGCTGTGTCCCGCGACCATCGCGGGGGACAGCCCCATCGAGGAAAGCACCCTTGAAACCGCGACGCTGTGCACGAAGATTGCCGGCTGTGCGTATTCGGTCTGCTTGAGAGTATTCTCAGGGCCCTCAAACATTATTTGCCGCAGGTTCGTTCCCAGCACCTGCTCGGCCTGCTCGAAAACGAGGCGCGCCTCGCCGTAGCGCTCGCACAGTTCGCGGCCCATTCCGACATATTGGCTTCCCTGGCCCGGGAAAATCCACGCCGTCCTGCCCATTACGAATTCCCCTTCCGCAGCGCCTGAGACAATCAGGACTCAGGTCTCGGAGGTCATGACAACCTGGCGCCCCTTGTAGAAACCGCACTCGGGACAGACCCTGTGGGCAAGGGTCGGCCTGGCGCAATTCGGACACTTTATCACGTTCGGGGCCTTGAGCGCGAGATGCGACCGGCGCTTGTTCCGCCGTGTACGCGACAGTTTGCTTCTCGGTTGAGCCATCCTGTGGTTCCTCCAACTATTCGACTTATCACAAACCCGGCGCGGACCCTGCGTCTATTCGAGCCCGGGCTTCAGTTCCTTCAGTTTGTCAAAGGGCAAGGGGCCCTTGTCGCCCCCGCATCTGCAGGGACCCGTATTCAAATCGACGCCGCACTGCGTGCACAGTCCTTTGCAGTCCTCGCGGCAAACCGGGCTGATCGGCAGATTAACGATAATCAGGTCTTTTATCTCCTGCGACAGATCGATGTCGTTCCCGACAATATATGAGAAATCCTCGTCGACTTCGATCGTCCCGCCATCATCCGCCAAGGGCTCCTCCTGCGGGACGAAAACAATCTCCACGACCATATCAAGGGGCATCTTGAAGCTGCAAAGGCAGCGGCCGCATTGGGATTCAACCGACCCGGTCAGCTTGCCCTCCACGATGATGTCTGCGAAGCTCCTTACCGCACGACCGGCGAAGGCAAGCGGTTCAATAAGGCTGTGGCCGGGCATGTTGAGTTCTATCGACGATGGATCGATCGTTCCCTGTATTCGCAGGCCATCCTCGGGTATGTTGTCCACGCGGATTCGCATTTCCGTACCGTTTTCGCATTAAACCCGAGGTTCCCGCCGGCAAAGGCTGAAGAGCCGTTCGCACTCCGGATGAAGCTGGGAGCCGCAGACATAGGGGAAGGATGCCGTCAATCGCAACTTGCGAAAAAGGAACAGCAGGCGGTATTTCCATCAAACTTCCGAATTCAGAAAGTACCCCCCGCTGCCCCCCTATTCACTGCAAGCAGCCGGCCGACCGGCTCGGCAAAGACTCAGATGCGGCGCCAGAACCCCTCTACGGCCCAGCATCTCTACCGGATTTACTCCGTATCATCGACAATATTAGCATTTTCAGGCCCGATTTGTCAAGGACGACTGCGGGTCATTCGCCATGCCGCCGGAAACGACGATTATAAAAAATCGAGCCGTCCTCGACCACGGAGGCGTGGTTGCCAGGCCGCTGAAAAATCGCTGCAATGTTCTGCCGCCGAAACGCCGCAATTCCTGATGGAGGCGCCGCGCGGGCGCCACTATGTCGAAATATGGTCGGCATTTCTGGAACCTCAGCCGTTGACAAATCGGTCGGTTTTCTTGTATACTATCGCCCAAGTAATATGTTCCCCACCTGGTTTGCTGTTTTTTTTCACCCCGTTCAACTTACAGTGAGGAGGAGAGGTTATGGGAGACGGCAGTATCTACTTTGCGTTCGCTTCGGGCATAGCCGCATTGCTTTTTATGTGGTACCTTGCTTTATATGTGATGAAGCAGGACCCAGGCAATGAGAAGATGCAGCGCATTTCGAGCATGGTACAGGATGGAGCAAAGGCCTTCCTGAAGCGGGAGTACACCTACGTTTTCACGTTCGTAGCGGTTATATTTGTGCTTCTCTGGGTCGCGCCGATGATCCGGGCGGACATTGATCTGGGCATAAAGACGGCGATTTGCTTCGTGATTGGAGCGGTTGTGTCGGCCCTGGCCGGATACATCGGCATGAGCATCGCAACCCGCTCAAATGCACGCACGGCCGAGGCCGCAAGGGCAAAGGGCCTCAGCGGCGCGCTCGACGTCGCCGTTTCCGGCGGCGCGGTCATGGGCATGAGCGTTGTCGGACTCGCGCTGATCGGCCTGTGTGTGGTTTACGTCATATTCAGGGATCCCGTCTATATTAATGGTTACGCGATGGGCGCGAGCCTTGTGGCGCTGTTCGCACGCTCGGGCGGCGGCATATTCACCAAAGGCGCCGACATGGGGGCCGACCTGGTGGGCAAGGTCGAGGCCGGCATTCCCGAAGACGACCCGCGCAACCCGGCTGTTATCGCCGATAACGTCGGCGACAACGTCGGCGACGTCGCCGGCCTCGGGGCCGACCTGCTGGAAAGCTATGTCGAAGCGATCATCGCCAGCGTCGCTATCGCATTTTCGCTCACGCTTACAAGAGGCGCAGTCGATGCCTACATCACCGGCGAGCAATACATGGCCCTGACGATGATACCGTTTCTTATCGCGGGAGCGGGGATATTTTCCTCGATCATCGGTGTGATATACGTAAAAGCCAGCGGTGGAAAGAACGCGCAGTCGGTGCTCATGAACGGCACTTATATTGCGGCCGTCCTGACAATAGCGGCAAGCGCCGCAATAGTTTGGAAAGTCGGCGTACCGTTCAGCGACATGTTCGGCAGTTACGGCAAGATGGGGCCGTTTTGGGCGAGCCTGGCCGGAATCATCTCCGGGATAATGGTAGGGTTCGCAAGTGAATATTACACTTCAAAACACTACAAGCCTGTTAAGAAACTGGCCGAATCATCCGAGAGCGGACCGGCGATTACCGTTACCGGCGGGATGGCGGTCGGCATGATGAGCACGACCCTACCGATCATCGTCCTGGCCATTGCCGTCATAGTTGCTTACAAGCTGTCCGGCATGTACGGCGTCGCGCTCGCCTCGCTCGGCATGCTCGCCACGACCGGCATGATCGTCTCGGTCGACAGTTACGGCCCGGTGGCCGACAACGCGGGCGGAATCGCCGAGATGGCCGAGCTGCCCAGCGAGGTCAGGGATATCACCGATAACCTCGACGCAGTGGGCAATACCACGGCTGCGATTGGAAAGGGTTTCGCCATCGGCTCCGCGGCGTTCGCCGCGCTCAGCCTGGTGACCGCGTTCCTCGGCTCGGCCAACCTGCTCGGCGGAGTTTCGCTTACCGACCCGATAGTGATGGCGGGCCTGCTGATCGGCGGCATGCTGCCGTTCCTGTTCTCCTCGCTTTTGTTCGGCTCGGTGAGCAAGTGCGCATTCGAGATGATCGCCGAAGTGCGCCGCCAGTTCAAAGAAATTCCGGGACTGATGGAAGGCAAGGCCGAGCCCGACTCGACCACGTGTGTTGACATCAGCACCCGCAGCGCGATCAAGGGCATGCTCGTGCCCGGCACCATCGCAATCCTGGCGCCCGTGGTCATGGGATTCATTCTTGGGCCGCAGGGTCTTGCCGGTATGCTTATCGGCGCGCTCGTCGTCGGCGTTATGCTGGGCATCCAGATGGCCAACAGCGGCGGCGCGATGGACAACGCCAAGAAATACATCGAGGAGGGCAACTTCGGCGGAAAGGGCTCCGAAGCCCACAAGGCGGCTGTCGTCGGTGACACCGTGGGCGACCCGCTCAAGGACACCGTCGGCCCGTCGATCAACATTCTCATCAAGTTGATGGCGGTAATATCGCTCGTGCTGGCGCCTCTGTTTGTCGTGCTTTAATAGAAAGGCGCAGCCGGCGCACAAGAAAATATGATGCCGGCAGTCACGAGGCTGCCGCGCGGATTTCGGGAGACAGCCTCCTTTGCTTTAACAGCAATTGAGGCTGTCTCTGTTGTCCGGACCGGCGAGCGGGCGCGGGTCAGTGGCTTTCGCACCGCGAAAGGCGTCGCGGGGACAACCTGCGCGACATACTTTTTGGGGTACTTGCGAGTTGACATGGTGTGTGGTACAATACATCCCGACTTGCAGCCCGGGGACGGGCTGTCTCTGGAGGTG
>CBFDAY010000135.1:0-7219 GCA_965602895.1 uncultured bacterium | reverse complement strand
AGATATCGCGCATCTTATGTTTTACCAGGTATTTCTTGATTCCGTCAATTATTTCAATGGACACTTCCGGGTTAATGAAATTCGCGGTGCCGACGGCGACGGCGGTCGCGCCGGCGACGAGAAACTCGACCGCGTCCTGCCAGCACGAGATTCCGCCTATTCCGATTACCGGGACCTTCACCGCCTGCGCAACCTGCCACACCATTCTGAGCGCCACGGGCTTTATCGCGGGTCCCGAGAGGCCGCCCGTTATATTGGCAAGCACCGGCCTTCGAGAGTCTATGTCTATCGCCATTCCCGTGAGTGTGTTTATCAGCGAGACGGCGTCGGCGCCAACCCTCTCGACCGCAAGCGCGATGGCGGCGATATCGGTCACATTGGGGGTCAGCTTGACAATGAGGGGTTTGTCGGGAGCCGCGCGCTTGACTGCCTGTGTCACTTCCGCGCACAGGTTGGGGTTCTGTCCGAACGAGATTCCCCCCTGCTTGATGTTCGGGCATGAGATGTTCAATTCCAGGCCGTCAACGTTTTCGCAGGCATTCAGCTTTTTTGCAACCGCGACGTACTCGTCTATCCCGCGCCCGACTATATTTACAATAACCGCCGTGTCGAGCTTTCGAATTTTGGGAAGTTTTTCTTTGATGAACGCCTCGACTCCGACATTTTGCAGGCCTATCGCGTTCAGCATTCCGGCGCGCGTCTCGACGATGCGGGGAGGCCGGTTGCCGGGCCAGGGTCGACTCGACACGCCTTTGGTGACGAAAGCTCCGAGCCTCGACAGGTCGATGAACCGCACAAACTCGAGCCCGTATCCGAACGTACCCGAGGCGGTCATCACGGGGTTCTTCATGCCGATACCGGCGATATTCACTTTGACGCTTGGGGCGCTAGGCATGCCACATCACCTTTCCGACGTCGAAGGCCGGGCCTTCGGTGCAAATGCGAGTGTAGCGAGTCCTGTGGCCGGTCTCTTTGACGCCGCATACGCACGAGATGCAGGCGCCGAACCCGCAGGCCATCCTCTCTTCAAGCAGGACCTCGCAGGGCACGTTATGACGCGCGGCGATTCCCTCGAGCGCCGCCAGCATCGGCCTCGGGCCGCACGCGTATATCTTCGTCGCTGAGACGGCTTTCTTTTCCAGGTATCCGGCGAGTGGCTCCGTTACGAGCGCGCGCAAGCCTGCGCTCCCGTCGTCGGTGCAAATGACGGGCCGCAGTCCCAGACGCTCCAGCCTCGGTATCCGGCGCTTCGGCTCTCCCCGCAACCGGAACGGAAGCCTCGCCCTGGAGACGGCGCCCAGGAACATTTTCACGTCGACGCCGTCGCGCGCGAGTTCCTCGGCCAGGAACAGCAGCGGCGTCGATCCGATGCCTCCACCGACAAGCAGCGCGACTTCGGGCAAAGGAGCGATTGTAAAACCTTTCCCGAGCGGCCCGACGACATCGATCTCATCGCCGACCCCATAGGCGGCGAGCGCGCCGGTGCCGGGCCCATCGGGCAGTCGCCTGTATATCACTTCGAATTCGGATTCGACCCAATTGACAAGCCGAAGCCATTCGGCTCCGAGCAGGCGGGCGTATTTCATACTTCCGCTCTGCGATGGCGGACCGTATGAGGCTATGCTGAAGGGGCGTCGCAGGAACGGGCGTTTCTCAAGCAACTCCATGCCACGGAGCTTCGGCCGGCGACCGGCATCGAGCGAATGAAGTTTGTATCGCAGGGACTCGGCGTGAGAGGCGGGGTCGCACAGGATATGGAGAAATTGGCCAGGGGCCGGATCGGCCGCCGAGTCGACTCGAATTCCGAGCGAGAAATGATCCTTGAGAAAATGATGGTTCTTTCGGACGACCCCGGTGAAATGAAGGTTGGGAGTAAATGCCGGGGTCGCAGGAACGTCATTCTTGAGCGAGCGGACGGTGTCCGCATCCGTCGAAGCCCCTTCTCTTTCCAGAAATCCGAGCAGCCTCGCAGGCTCGATGAAACCGACATTGCCCGCCGAGTCGGCGCATATGACGGCATGCGGGTATTTTTTTGGATTAACTCCGAGCCGCCCCAGTGTGCGGGACCCCTTAAGAATATGGAATTCCCATATCGCCCTCCCGCGATGGAGCCATACGAGGTCAGGCCGGGCAGGCGCATGCGTTTCCGGGCGGGATTTTGCTCCGTCCATGCGCCGAGAGGTCCGTGTGCCGACCGGTTCGCGCGACAAGTCGCGGACATCGAGCCCCTTGCTGCGGGCGTAATTGGAAAGAATACGGACTAATGCGGAGCGAAGCTGTCGGCGTGCGGGGTTCACACTGATTTTGGCCACTTCAACGGAACCGCCTTCATTTAGTGAAGATCGAAGATAAGTTGGTTGCGAAGGAGTTTCAGGCCTTCCTTCAATTTGCCGGCCCTGACGTCTCCCATACCTTCAACCGCAATCAGTTTCTCGTGAGGCGCCTGCATAATGGCGCGCAAATTTCCGAAAGCGTTGACAAGGTTCTCGATGACCGGGCGCGGGAGCCTGTGTGTTTTGGTCAGGATCCGATATCCGCGCGGGACGAGGTAGTCGTCGACGGCGCTGATGTTGAGGCCGTAGCCCAGCGCATTGGAGATGTTGCCGAGGTTGAGAAGCTCCATTGCGGAGAACTTGGCCAGCCGGCCGAAGACCTCCTTCTCGGCGCTGATTTCTTTGTCGCGATAGTAGTCGCGTATGACCATCAGCCCCTCGTCGGTGCTCTCCTCAAACTCCCTGAGCTGCATCTCCAGCAGGCGTCCCTCGATGCCGAGTTCGACGATGTGATTTTCAATCTCCTTGACAATCCTCTGCACCATCTCGGTTCGCTGAGCGGCCCGCACGACGTCGTAGATGGTGACGAGGTCTTCCAGCTCGCGAACGCTGAGTTCGACCAGCACGCGATCGAGCGTCGCCTTGTATTTTTCAAGCGTCTGGAGCGCCTGGCCCGCCTTGTTGAGAATAGTGGCGATGTTGTCCAGGGTGTGTTTGATGTCGGCGACGTAAAGGGTGACCGTCGACCTTCGCTGCGAGATGGCAATGACCATCTCCCCGCTCTGCTTGGCGAGTCTTTGGGCCGCCCGATGGCGGGTGCCCGTCTCGACCGATGGAATCGTGTCATCCGGAATGAGGAACGTGTTCGCCGATATTATCCGCGTCACGTCTTTGTCGACGAAAATCGCGCCGTCCATCTTTGCCAGCTCATACAGCAAAGTCGGCTCGAACGGGCAATTGATCTTGACGCCGCTCTCGGAGAGGGCCCTCACTTTCGGGCTGCTGCTGACAACGATCAGCCCGCCGCCGCCGCCTTGGATTATGTAAGACAGCCCCTCCCGAAGCACGGCGCCGGGAGCGACTTTCCGGAGCGCATCCAGAAATTTCTTGTTTTCGTAAAGGGCTGCTTTTTCAAGCGGAGTCATCGGCCTGGTTCACTTTCCGCAAGGGCATCGGTGTTTTTCAATATGCTTCGAGCGCGACCATCTCCTCATAGGTTTGACGGCGGCGGATGATTGTCATCTCGGTTCCGTCCACCATAACCTCGGCGACCAGCGGCCGCGAGTTGTAATTCGATGACATCGCCGAGCCATAGGCTCCGGCGCTCATGACGGCAATGAGTTGGCCCGGCTCGGGCAGGGGAAGCTCGCGGTCGCGTGCGAAGAAGTCGCCCGACTCGCATATGCCGCCGACCACGTCAGCCGTTATTGTTTTGTCGCTATCCGCGTATCGTGCGACCGGAATTATCCGGTGATAGGCCCCATAAAGGCTTGGCCTGATAAGATCGTTCATTGCGGCGTCGACCACGATGAAATTCTTGCCTCCGGATTTTTTCATGTGCAGCACCCGCATGACAAGTATACCGGCGTTGCCCAGCAGAACCCTGCCCGGTTCAACTATGAGCGTGCGGCCCGAGTCTTTGATAAGCGGATAAATGGCGCCGACGTATTCTTCGAGCGACGGCGGCTTTTCTTCGTTGTACGTTATTCCTATGCCGCCGCCCATATCGATATAACTAATATCGAACCCCGACCGGCTGAGTTGGTCACCAAGCGCGATCACTCGCTCCAGGCTGTCGACAAACGGCGATACCTCCACTATCTGGGAGCCAATGTGTTTGTGGATTCCCACCATCTCGATGTTCGGCATGGCCGCGGCTTCTTTGTACAGCTCGACGGCATTCTCGATGCTCACGCCGAATTTGCTCTCTTTGAGACCGGTGGATATGTGCGGATGTGTGCGCGGATCGATGTCGGGGTTGACCCTCAGGGCCACGCGCGCTTTGCGTCCCATTTCGCCCGCAATCTTGTCGAGCAAGATCAGCTCGCCCTCGGAGTCTACATTGAACATGAGAATGCCGGCTTCAAGTCCGGCCCTGAGTTCTCCGGCCGTCTTTCCGTTTCCGTTGAAAACGATCTTTTCAGGCGGAATGCCGACCTGCAGGGCGCGCTTGAGTTCGCCGCCGGAAACCACGTCGGCGCCGGAACCGGCGTCGGCAAGCGCCTTGCAGATCGCAAGCGTCGGATTGGCCTTCATGCCGTAGCATATTATGTGGTCGATATCGGAGAGGGCTTCCTCAAGTCTTTGATAATGGCGGAGAAGCGTATTTTTGCTGTACAGATAAAAGGGAGTGCCTATTTTTTCCGCAATTTGCGGAATAGGCATGTTCTCGCAATATAGCGTTTCATTTTTGTAATTGAACAAGTCCATAAGCGCCCGTTTATGCTAACTATAATATGTTCAATATGTTATGCATATCGACAGTCGACGCGGACCACCCGATCGAGCCATCATAACTCCTTTGTCGATTTATACTAACATACGCTCAGGGGCGGTGTCAATCAGAAATTTGCACCAGAAGATGAATTGCGTTCAATTTCTTCCAGGAGGCGTCGCGAGGGTTTGTTTTCGGGGTCTAAGGAAAGGGCTTTGCCCAGGAATTCTCTGGCGTTTGAAAGCTCGTTCTCGTTGTAATAGAGTCGGCCAAGCCGGTAAAACGCTTCGGAATCTCCGGGCGCAAGCGTTACAACGGCCCTGTAATGCTCGATAGCGCGGCGAGGATCGCGCATTGCATAGAGAGCGGCCAGACGGCGATGTGCTTCCAGAAGATCAGTATTCTCCGCAAGCGCCGCTTCATATTGCTCAATTGCCTGCCCAAAACGGCGCTTTCTCTCAAGCAGAGCCGCCAGTTCGAGACGCGTCTCGGCCGCCCTATCCAGTAGCAAAACGGCACTCTTGTAATGGCGAATCGCCGCTTCGGTATCGCCCGTCTTCGCAAGGCACTTCGCCAGGTTCAGACGCGCCTGCGGAAAATCGTCTTTCAACGCGATCGCCTTGTTCAGGGTCTCGATTGCCTCCGCCGGACGCCCTTGCTTCATGTATTCAAAACCGAGATTGTTGAACGCGACAAAGCTGGTGGGGGAAGATTTCGCCGTCTTTTGCCAAAGCAGGACCGGCTTATCGAAATCGTTGTTGCGATTGACTGAAAGTAGCATAAAGCAAAGGGTCAAGAGCACCGACGGCAGTATGATGAGCGGCCCTCGCCTATCGGCCTTGGGTGATATGCCCGCGACCCAGCCCGCCATCAAAATGCAGAAACCTATCGACGGCCCGTACAGGAAGCGATCGGCCACTATGGCGTTCACGGGAATTATATTCAGGACAGGCAGCATCGCCACCGCAAACCAGAATATCGCGAATGAAAAAAGCGGGCCCCGTCGAAATGAAAAAATGCATATCCCAATCGCCACCGCGACAAAGCATAAGCCGAGAAGGACAGACGGCTCAAATATCGAATAGGACGGCTGAAAATGTCGCGAGAGCGATAGCCCTATCGGAACAAACAGCAGCTTCGCATATATGACGAGCGCCCTCAACATAATCAGGAAAGTCGCATATGCGCTTCCCCCGTGATAGGAGACCTGTTCCAATCTCCCGAGCACCTGTGTCCTCAGCAGAATGAACGCCGCCGCCACCACAATAAAGGGAACATATCGCCACAGCAGGCTCAGCCGCTCTTTACGATCCCTGACGCGACCGAAGTAGAGGTCGTGCCCGAACAAAAGCGCCGGCAGCGGCAGCGCCATCTCTTTTGCCAGCAGCGATACGGCGTACGCGGCAAGCGCCCCGCCGAAAAGGGCGATCTTGCGGGGGCCCGAGGCCGTGTCGATCCCTGCATACAGCAGATACGCAAGAAGGAAGAAGAAAAGAAACATTACATTGCCGCGCCCCGATATCCATGTGACGGCCTCGACGTGGACGGGATGGATCGCGAAAATCAAGGCGCCCGCGAATGACGGCCCGGCCCCTAATCCGATCCGTCGAAGCAGGATGAGCAGCAAAAAAACATTGAGCGTGTGAAAGAGCAGATTCACGACGTGATACCCTCGGGGCTCAAGCCCGCCGATCGCGTAGTTCACCGCAAAAGTGAACGAGGCGAGCGGCCTGTAGACATGGTTGTTTGCGGGCTGAGAGAACGTCTCGGGCGAAAAGAGGAATTTCGAAAGCGGAGCGAACGATCTGATCTCGACATTGTTCACGACAAAGGCGTGATCGTCGTAGATGAAATCTGCATCGAGCGAGTTGGCGAAGACAAGCGCCACCGCAAATGCAAGCAGCAAAAATGGAAGGGCAGCCTTAAATTTGTCCATGCGAGCGCGGGTGAAAGGAGCCTATAGGCAGTGATCTCATGAGCAACTAGATTCTAGCAGAGCGGAGAATGGGGCGTCAAGACAGCACGGCAAAAGACTGCAAGGAGCCCGTTCAAGGGATTTGTCTTATCTCGACATTTGCGCCAAGTTCGGAAAGCCTCGCCTCGATTTGTTCCGCCTCCTGTTTGGAGATGCTCTTTCCGAGAGCCGTTGGCGCCGAGTCGACGATAGCCTTGGCGTCGCGCAGGCCGAGCCCGGTGATCGCGCGAATTTCTTTTATGACATTTATTTCGTCCGGGCCGATTTTTTTCAACAGGACATCATACGTCGCTTCCGCATCTTGTCCCGCCTCATGGCGATGGCCGCTCAGTTCGTGATCGTGTCGTTCGGCTTCCTCATGATGGTGATCGTCCACGGGCGCTTTCACCTCCCATTTTCCCCGCTCCTTCAAAAGACGCTCAAGCTCCTCCGCCTTATCGGCGTCCGCAAGCGCGCGCATATAGCGCACGATCTTCCACCGTGCGCTCTCGTCGATAACATCCTTCCAGCCGGGCATGCCCGTAAACCGGATGCCGT
>CBFDAY010000134.1:0-7269 GCA_965602895.1 uncultured bacterium | reverse complement strand
GGCTTTTGGCGCTTATGCCCGGAGTTTCGGGAAAAAGAATATGGTCCTTGGCCGTGATTGCCGTCTCAGCTCGCCCCGCCTGCGCGATGCCCTGCGGGATGGGATGCTCTCGAGCGGGCTGGATGTAGTCGATGTGGGAATCTGTCCGACGCCGGTGTTCTATTTCTCGCTGTTCCATCTGGACAGGGATGGCGGCGTGGAGATCACGGGCAGCCACAACCCTGCGGATCAGAACGGGTTCAAGGTCTGTCTCGGCAAGGGCACAATCTTCGGCAGGGAGATCCAGAGGCTCAGGGAAATATGTGAGACGGGCCGCTTCATCGAGGGAGATGGCGCTCTCAGCGAGTTTGAAATCATGCCGGTGTACAAGAAGTATGTTGTCGAGAACATCAAGCTCAAAAGACCGCTCAAGGTGATAATCGACTCCGGCAACGGCACCGCCGGCCCGGTCGCGCCCGCGATCATGCGCGAACTCGGCTGTGAAGTCGAAGAAATGTACTGCGAGATGGACGGCTCATTTCCCAATCATCATCCGGATCCCACCGTCCCGAAGTATCTCGAGGAAATCATCGGACGGATCAAAGGCGGCCGATACGACTGCGGCATCGCATACGACGGCGACGCCGACAGGCTGGGCGTCATCGACGACAAGGGAAACATACTGTGGGGCGATCAGCTTCTCATGCTTTTTTCGCGCGAGATTCTCGAGCGAAAGCCCGGCTCGGTGATCATATCCGAGGTCAAGAGTTCCAAGACGCTCTTCGACGACATCGCCAAACACGGCGGGGATCCTATCATGTGGAAGACCGGACACTCGCTCATAAAAGAAAAGATGAAGGAGACAAAGGCGGCCGTGGCGGGCGAGATGAGCGGGCATATCTTCTTTAACGACAGGTATTTCGGCTTTGACGACGCCATATATTCCTCATGCCGCCTGCTCGAAATTCTCTCCCGGACGGACAAACCATTGAGCGAGATGCTCGCTGACGTCCCGAAAATGTACTCGACGCCCGAGATACGAATGGAATGCCCCGAGGAGATCAAGTTCAAGGCGGTCGAGGAAATGACCGAGTATTTCAAGGCCGGCGGCTACGACGTGGTGGATATCGACGGAGCGCGCGTCACGTTCGATGACGGCTGGGGGCTCGTCAGGGCTTCGAACACGCAGCCGGTGCTGGTTCTGAGGTTCGAGGCGACAAGCGAAAAGCGCCGCGACGAAATCAAGAGCCTCATAGAAGGCCGGCTCGACAAAGTTCTCAAGAAAAATCAATCGTGAGCACTGTGTCCGCGATTCGGGCGGTTGTCTGAGATCCTTCACAATATCCGCATGGCGGCGGGAGGCCTCAGACTCAAGGAGAGGAGAAAATATGTTTAAGACCCGCATAACTGAGATGCTCGGAATAGAATATCCCATCATTCAGGGCGGAATGCAATGGCTGAGCGTGGCCGAGCTTGTGTCGGCGGTCTCCGAAGCCGGCGGCCTGGGCCTGATAACGGCTGCCTCGTTCCCGGACCCCGAAGATCTTCGCGATGAGATTCAGAAAACGAAAACGCTCACCCAGAAGCCGTTCGGCGTAAACATTTCCATGCTTCCCGTCCTGATGGAGGGCGACATTACGAAAAGATACGTCAAAGTGATTGTCGAAGAGAAAATCCCCGTCGTCGAGACCTCCGGCCGCAACCCGGAGTCCCTGATCCCCGCTCTCAAGGAGGGCGGCGTGAAGATTTTCCACAAAGTCCCGGCCGTTCGTTTCGCCCGCAAGGCCGAGTCGGTCGGCGCTGACGCGGTCACGATTGTCGGTTTCGAGTGTGGCGGGCACCCCGGCATGGACGACGTGACGTCCATGATATTGATTCCGCGAGCCACCGAAAACCTCGACATACCGGTCATAGCCGGCGGCGGTATCGCCGACTCTCGGGGTTTCATGGCCGCTCTTGCCCTTGGCGCCGAGGCGGTCGTGATGGGTACCCGTTTCCTGGCGACCAAGGAATGCCCCGCGCATGCCAATTTCAAGGAATGGCTCGTCGAGGCGCAGGAGACCGACACCATGATGATCGAGCGCTCCATCCGCAACGCCGTGCGCGTGATAAGGAACGAGACGGCCGAAAAAGTGCTGGAGATGGAGGAAAAGGGCGCGACCCTGGACGAGCTGATCGTGTACATAAGCGGCAAGGTCAACCGGGAAGCCTGGATGAGCGGCGATCTTGACGGCGCAACCATCGCCTGCGGACAGAATGTCGGGCTGATCCATGACGTCAAAACGGTCAAGGAAGTCATCGACGACATCGTAAACGGCGCCCGCGAGATCGCGGGAAGACTGAACGGGATAGTCCAATAGGAAATCGCCCATGGCGCGCAAGACCCCCGGGAAGGCTCGTTTGAGACATGGAGTCGGCAGAGAAAAATATAACCGATCTTTATCCGCTCGTTCTTGAGCCGATATTCAAGTACCGCATATGGGGCGGACGGAGGCTGGGCAAACTGCTCCGGAAAAAGCTTCCCGTGGACGAGCCTATCGGCGAATCGTGGGAGGCGTCCTGCCGCGGCGAGGACAACAGCATCATAAAAAACGGGAGGCTTGCAGGCCTCACGATCGCCGACGTTCTCGCGAAATACAGGGAGGCGCTGATGGGGCCGGCCTTGAGCGACCGCGCGAGATTTCCTCTCCTCAACAAATTCATCGACGCCCACGATCTGCTGTCGGTCCAGGTGCATCCCAACGAAAGGATCGCCGAGGAGGCAGTCGGGGCCGAGGCCAAGACCGAGGCGTGGTACATCATCCACGCCGATCCGGGGGCGATGCTGATCAAAGGGCTGAGGCCCGGCGTCACGAAGGATGTGTTCGAGGACGCCGTGCTCAACGACACAGTCCCCACCGTGCTCAACTCCGTTCCCATTGCCGCCGGCGACATGGTCTTCGTCCCCGCCGGCTGCGTGCATGCGATGGGCAAAGGCCTGGTCATATGCGAGATCCAGCAGAACTCGGACACGACATATCGGGTGTACGACTGGGGAAGGGTCGGTCCCGACGGCAAGCCGAGACAGCTTCACATCGAGCAGGCGCTCCGGGCCATCAATTTCAAGGATCGCTCGCCCGACAAGGTCGTCCCGGTGGAGGTGTCCGAAGGCCGGAACAAGCGGACATATCTGGTCGCATGCGCGTATTTCGCCATGCAGATACTCACGCTCCGGGAGCCTTCGGATGAGTCCACAGGCGGGCGGAGATTCGAATCGCTCATGGTCGCGGAGGGAAGCGCGGCCATCCGGACACGCGGCGGGGACGAAACGCTCGTCTCTGCGGGCGATTCGGTGCTTATTCCGGCGTGCCTGGGCGACTACTCTATTGCGCCGTCCGAGCGCTGCGTGATCCTCAGGATTTTCGTGCCCGACGTCGAGGAGGAAATAGTCCGCAAGCTCATGTCGCAAGGCATATCCGAAGAGGCGGTCGGGGCGATTGTGTTTGAGTGAGGGCGCTCCAATTTCTCTCATTGAATCGATAATCCTGGGGCTTGTGCAGGGCGCGACCGAATTCCTGCCGATCAGCAGCTCCGGACATCTCGTGATAATGCAGACGCTATTGGGTGGCGGCGAGCCCCAGCTGCTTTTCGATGTGATGCTTCATGTCGGCACGCTCGCCGCGATCGTTGTCGTGTTCAGGAAGGACCTCGCCCGGCTTGGGCGCGCCGCATGCGGGATTTTTCGCGGCGGGAATACGGAGGACCATGAGGATAGACGGCTGGTCATGGCCATCGTGATAGGATGCGTTCCGACGGCGCTGATCGGCGTCGGGTTCTCGGAACATTTCGAGCGATTGTTCGCTTCGATAACGGCGGCCGGTACCGGCCTGCTGGCAACCGGGATTATCCTGATGAGCACCGCATGGCGGGAAAAAATCTTCCATGGGGCAGAGGGCCGCTTTCCCGGGCATGTCGGCGCCGTCCAGGCGCTCGTGATAGGCGCCGTGCAGGGTCTCGCCATCCTTCCCGGCGTTTCGCGCTCTGGAACGACAATTGCCGTGGCGCTCCTGCTGGGAATAGAGCGCGAGTCGGCGGCGCGGTTTTCTTTCTTGCTGGCCATTCCGGCCATCGCGGGCGCATTCATCTTCGAGCTGAAGGATTTTCAGCCCGCCACCTCTCCCGGAATCACCGGCATGGCGACGATGCTATCGGGCATGATCGTTGCCGCAATCACGGGAATAGTCGCGCTCAGGTTTCTTCTCGGGATCGTCAAAAGGGGAAGAATCTCACTATTTGCTTACTACTGCTGGGCATTGGGGCTGCTCGCGATTTGCTTTGGCGTTTTAGGGGGCTGAGATGACCGCGGAATCCCGCCCCCTGGCCGACAGGTCGGGGAAGAAATACGACTGGAAATTCAGGCTCTTGCTGGCCGTGGCGCCGAGGCTTTTCTATCTCGTCGCGCAAGCGATATATCGCACGTGCCGGATCACCGTCATAGGCAAGGAAAACGAGGACCAGTTCATACGCCGGAACAAGCCCAGCCTGTTTGTTTCATGGCATCAGGGGTTGCTATACTATGTCCATCATTTCCGCAACCGTAACGGGCTCATAATGGTGAGCCGGAGCAAGGACGGCGAGATTATCGCCAGGGTGCTGAGGCTCTTCGGTTTTCAGAGCGTCAGGGGATCGAGTTCGCGAGGCGGCAAAGAGGCGCTGGAAGTGATGATCGACAAGATAAACAGCACCGGGTGCAGCGGGGGGCTCGTCGCCGATGCGCCGCGCGGCCCGTTCGGCGTCGCGAAGATAGGTATAATAAAGCTCGCGAAAGAGACGGGGCTGCCGCTGATCCCGGTGATGTGGTGGGCGAAGAGAAAAATCATGTTCAAGAGCTGGGACAAGACGCTCCTTCCCTTGCCGTTCACGAGGATAGTGTTCTTTTACGAGCCGCCCATATCCGTTCCGGCCGACGCGTCGAAAGAGCAGATGGAGAAAATACGGACGGATCTTACGGATCAACTGAATCGGATGCACGGGCAGGCGCGTGAGTATTTCGGCGCGCATTGACATGGGGCCTTGACCGCCGGGGCGATTCGAAGGCCTGCGTCCCTGCGGTGTCAAATGTGCGGCGCCGCGTCGCGGACTAGGCGCGGGCTGGAATCATCAGCGTGGGAACCCGGCGGGATGCGCCGAATTTTCGGCGCCCTTGCGAAGGGGGTCAGGTAATGGCAAAGAAAGACGGTCCGCTTTATGCGGTGATAATGGCCGGGGGTTCCGGCACGAGGCTTTGGCCTCGGAGCAGGAAGAAGAAGCCCAAACAGCTTCTCGACATCGTCAGCAGTAAGACCATGATCCAGGAAACGGTCGACAGGCTGGACGGGCTGATTGACCTCGACCGCATCATAGTAGTCGTCGGCGAAATGCATTTCAAGGACATAGACCAGCAGCTCGCGCTTGTGCCTACCGAGAACATACTCATCGAGCCCGAGGGGAAGAACACCGCCCCGTGCATAGGGCTGGCCGCCGTCCACATAAGGGCGCGTGAAAAAAACGCCGTCATGATCGTCCTTCCGTCGGATCATCTCATCAAAAACGCCAGCCGCTTTCGCAAAGTAGTGAAGGCCGCGGCCGCCGTCGCGCAAAAGGAGAAATCGCTGGTAACAATAGGAATACAGCCGACGTTCCCCGAGACGGGATACGGATACATCCAGATCGGCAAGAAGATCGACTCGGTTCAGGGCGAGGAGGTGCATAAGGTAATCGCCTTCACGGAAAAGCCCACGCTCGCGGTCGCAAAGAAGTTCCTCAAGTCGGGCGACTACATGTGGAACAGCGGCATGTTCGTCTGGACCGTCAACACGATACTCGACCAGATAAAAAAGTATCTGCCGGAGCTTCACAAGGGATTGATGAAGATAGAAGCCTCCATCGGGAAGGATAGCGAAAGCAGGGTTCTCGCAAAGGTATACGGCTCTGTTGAGGGCGAGTCGATCGACTTCGGTGTCATGGAAAAAGCCGGTGAAGTGATGCTGCTCAAGGGCGATTTCGGATGGAACGATATCGGCAGCTGGGCGGCGATGGAGCAATTGTGGCCAAAGGACAAGGACGGCAACTTCCTGGACGCCGAAGTCATCTCCATCGAGTCTTCGGGCAACATTATCCACAGCACCAAGAAGCTGGTGGCGGTCATAGGCCTGAAGGACATCGTCATCATCGAGACGGAGGATGCGCTCCTGGTGTGCGCGAAGGATCGAGCGCCCGACGTTCGCCGCGTGGTTGAAGAACTGAAGAAGCGGGGGCTGGACGATTATCTCTGAGGGCGCAAAGGCGCAAGAGGGCGGCGTGACGCAGCGGATAATTCTTGACACCGACATCGGAACCGACGTCGACGACGCATACGCCATCGCGCTCCTGGCCAATTGTCCCGAGGTCAAGATCGAAGCCGTGACGACCGTGTGGGCGGATGCGCTTTTGCGCGCGAGGATGGCGCGCAAGCTCCTCAATCTGCTCGGCAGGCCCGAGATTCCGGTGGCCGTCGGCGAGAGCCGGCCGATGAACCCGGAGCGGCCTGCGTTTTTGTTTGGGCACGAGGGACGCGGCGTGCTTGACGGAAACGAAGACCTTTCCCTTGCCGAGGAACCCGCAGGCGAGATCATTGAGTCGCTCCTTAGAAAATATCCGAACGAAATCAAAGTGCTGTTGATAGGGCCGCAGACCAACCTGGGCGCACTGCTCTCGAAGAAGCCCGCACTGGCGCCGCTCATAAAGGAATTTGTTGTGATGGGTGGCACACCCTTCTACGGTCCGAAGGAAATGGAAAGATTCGGCGAAAGGCCGGTGGACTACAATCTGGTCGCCGATCCCGAGGCCGCGCGCGTCGTTTTCGATTCCGGCGTGCCAATAACGATGATAGGGCTCAACGCGACAATGCCCACTCTCCTGAAAGGCAGCCATATCGAGCATGTGGCAAAACACGGCTCCCCGGCCGCGGACCTGCTCTACTCCATGACGGAGAAATGGCTCGGTGTCATCGGCCGGGAAGAGACGCCGATGCATGACCCCCTGGCCGTCACGGCCGCATTCAGCACGGACTTCCTCGAAACAATGATGCTTAATGTCTCGATCGAGACCAAGGGCGAACTCACGACCGGGCTCACCGTCGTCAATCGCTGCGACAACAAGGAATGGAACACCGTGCGCGTGGCGACCGACGCGAAATGCGGTGAGTTCATCGAGTTCATGCTGCAGCGAATCCTCACCTGACATAGATAGCCCGGAGCGAAATCCCGGTGGAAACCGTATCGTTCAGTGTAT
>CBFDAY010000133.1:0-7325 GCA_965602895.1 uncultured bacterium | reverse complement strand
AGCCAGATCGCTGGTTCCCGCCTTTGCTCATTTCGAGCTGGATACCGTCCCGATGACAGAAACCTTGATTTCGGGTTGATATTTGTTATCAGTCAGGATTGTGATGGTCCCTTTGAATCGGCCCGGTGGGGCGTCACCCTCGATGGTCGCGGTCAGCGTATGGTTGCTGCCCGCCGCCTCTGATGTCTGACTGATTCGAACAAACTCCAGGTTGCCGAAAACTCGGAGAATCTTGAACGACCTGTTAGAACTGGAAAGGCGGATCGTTTTCTTCGCCTCGCCTCCCTGCTTGATGAGGCCGAAGAACAGCCTCGATGGTTCGACGGCTATCTGGCCGACAACATCAAGGGAGACCGGAATCTCGAGGACGGGCTGAACTTCGTTGTTGGTGTGTATCTTCAGCCGCCCCGAAGCGGGCCCAAGTCCGAGCGTCGGAGGGTTTACCCTGCGCTTTCCGGGCCGGGCTCTTACGCGGGACTGACCGCGCTGTTTTGCAATAGTTCTGAAGCGTAATGGCGATTTTGTCTTTGTCCGTGGTATAGTGGTATGGAAAGAACGATGGAAAGAACGTGGGTTCGCGATTGCTAACTGCCTTTTGCGAGCAGGAGGTGCTGCGATGAGAAAGCTGGTTTTGGTTTTGCTTGTGCTGGCTCTTTTCTCGCCGGGCGCATTCGCCGATATCGTAATCTTCAAAAGCGGAAGCGCCAAGGAGGGAATCGTAGAAGAGGAGACCCCGACAGGCGTAAAGATTCGCATCAAGAACGCCGTCATCGGGGTCTCATGGCAGAATATTGAGAAAATCGAGTATGCGACGTCCGAGGAAAACAGGGATCTCGATCGAAAATGGAATGAGGAGAAAAAAAAGCGGGATGAAGAGCGCAAGCGAAAGCGGGAAGAGCGAGAAAAATTTGAGAAGCAACAAAAGGATAAAGGGCTCGTAAAGGAGGGTGATCGATGGATCACACGAAAGGAAAAAGCCGAGCTGGAGCAGGAGGCCATAAGAAGAAAGATTAAGGCCCAGGAAGCCGTTCGCGCCAGCGCCGCCCAGCAGGCTGCCGCCGAGGCGAAAGAAGCCGAAGAGGCAGAAGAACCGGATTTTCTTCAGGATATGACAGATGAAGAAAGGCGGCAATATAAAGAGGATATCAAGAAGGTGACGCTCGACGGCATGAACGCCGTAAGGTTGAGTGGGAATGCGATGATGATGAAAGGCCGTGTCACAAACAATAGCCGATTCACCGCCGCACGCATTTACCTGGAGATGATTTTTTACGACAAAAATGGCGAGACCCTGGCCGCTGACTACGAGAAAATTAGGAACCTCGGGCCGGGTCAGTCGAGGAAGCTGAATCTCACTGCCAACGTCCCAGCCGACCTTGTCGGTAGTTCGAAAGTGCGGGTCACCGGAGTGGAGTGGCGATAGCCCGGGACGGCCCGCGCACAGCAGGAATGATCTGAAGATATGGCGCTCCTGAGACCAAGCTGCGCTGCCAAAACAGGAAGGAATCCAGAATGGGCGGCATCTATAAAGATATCACGGAGACTATAGGAAGCACCCCCCTCGTACGACTCAATCGTCTGACCGAAGGCGCCTGCGCGGCGGTGGCGGCCAAACTGGAATCGTTCAACCCGCTCGGCAGCGTGAAGGATCGTATCGGCGTGAGCATGATCAACGACGCCGAAAAGCGAGGGCTGATCGGGGAGGGAACGACGATAATCGAGCCTACCAGCGGAAACACCGGCATCGCACTGGCCTTCGTGGCGGCGGCTCGCGGATACAAGCTGATCCTGACAATGCCCGAAACCATGAGCGTGGAAAGGCGCACGCTGTTCGAACTCCTCGGCGCGGAACTCGTGCTGACCCCCGGCCCGACCGGAATGAAGGGAGCGATCGCCAAGGCGGAGGAGCTTGCAGAGGGAATCGAGAATTCTTTTATTCCGCAACAATTCATGAATTCCAGCAATCCCGCAATTCACAGGGAAACCACGGCCGAGGAAATATGGGAAGACACCGACGGAAAAATTGACGTGTTTGTCGCGGGTGTCGGCACAGGCGGCACAATCACCGGCGTCGGAGAAGTGCTCAAGCAGAGGAAACCCGATGTTCGCATCGTGGCGGTCGAACCCGCCGATTCACCCATTCTCTCCGGCGGCAACCCCGGGCCGCACAAGATTCAGGGGATAGGGGCCGGCTTCGTTCCCGACGTGCTCAACCGCGACGTTCTGGACGAGATAATAACGGTCGGTAACGATGACGCGATTCAGATCGCGCGGCGTCTCGCGGCCGAAGAAGGGATACTGTGCGGGATATCATCGGGGGCGGCATGCTGGGCCGCGCTGGAGGTCGCCCGGCGACGGGAAAATGAGGGCAAGCTTGTTGTTGTGGTGCTACCTGATACGGGGGAGAGGTATCTCTCGACCGCTCTCGTGGAAGCCACATGAGAAGAATCTGAATTCTACCGGTTTGACGCGATGGATGCGGGGCACACGATGCCCCGCTTTTTTCTCTCACGAAACCGCTTAACCGGTTTCCCGCCGGAGTAAGTGTTTGTGTACGGAGAGGCGTCCCTTGCGATACGACAGAAGAAAACGCGACACCGGATTGAGGCCGCGGTCAGTCGCCCGGGAGAGAATCATTCTGAAGGGGATCATTCTGAGAGGTGTGCTCGTAGGGATTGAGAGATAGGCCCACTGCTCTCTTCTCACTCTGAGTCTCGAATGGGGAGGATGTTTCGGGCCCGACGGTCTCCTCGGCCGTCGCTCGCAAAGGCGCCGAGCCGGCCGGCTCGGCGGGCTCGACCCGGGACCGCGCGATCAGCGAGGCCGCCACGATCAGCGCGCAAACAAGCAGCAGGCCCGCAAACGCGAGCAGGCTCGCCTTCATATCCATTTCCGTTGCGTTTTCGCGCTGTCCGGTCAGGCGGTCGCGTTCCTGTCGGGTTATACTGGAGCCGTTTGTTTCCAAGAAAGATTCCTCCTTCTCGGGGCGCCCCTATTCCTTCTGAAGCACTTCCAAAATTGTCAGCACAACATATGTAGCCCCGCCTACGACGAGGGCCACAATAAGCAGGATTGCTATTCTTATGAAGATGGTTTCCATCTGTGGACAGTCAGGAAAATCGAAGGCCGCTCCATTTTATCCGGCGCCGCGCGTTGCCGATCCTCTTTGCGGATACTCGACTGGAGTGTAGCACATCGAATATGGAATTTCAATTTTCCTTGCAATATGATCCCGGCCGCGCTAAAATTCAACAGATGTGTTTCTCCGGAACAAAAGGGAGAAAGGAATACATTGGAGTGATAAGCACGATCAATCGTTGGATTGCGCTGTTGATCTTGTCCACACTGCTTGTTGTTTCTGCTCAAGGGAGCTCCTTAGCGGAGGACAAGGCGAGAGTGCCCGACGACGCAACGGCAAGGACCCTCGATGGAAAGAGCGTAAGCCTTGCCGATTACAGGGGCAGGCTTGTTTTCCTCATCGTCTGGAAGACGGATTGCAAAGCGTGTCTTTTCGAGATACCTTTTTTGAACAGGTTGCAGCGGGAACACGACGATGAGGGTTTTTCAGTCATCGGTCTTTCCATGGACAGGAATAAGGATGCGTTTGTCCAAAAGGTAATCGAAGTGCGCGGCATAGGTTATCCCGTATGGCTGGGCTATGGCCAGCCCATCTCCGCATACTTTCGGACCGACATGTTCCCGACCCTTTTTGTCGTCGGGCCTGAAGGAGAAGTGCTCGGCTATATGGTAGGGGCATTCCCGGCATACGATTACGCGCTGGCCGTGCTGAAGGAGGCCCGTGGCTTGGTAGAAAGGCAGAAGAAGACGCGGGATCCGGTCGAAGAACAAAAGGAGAGACAATAGTCGTAAGTGCTGTTACGAGAAGACTTGACAATCGTTTGCCTTGTATGGTAGCATTAGCTTGTTCCGTATTATTTTCCGCTTGGTTTGTACAGCGGAGAGGGGCGCTGGTCGGTGACTCCGTCGCCTGCAGTTTTCGATGGAGCAATCTGAACGGCATTCTCTTTGTGCGTAAAGTTTCATTGGTAGGGCGTGTAAATACGCTGGCGGTTCGATTGTGTTGGCCCGGACACAAAAAGGGAAGGCAAGGAAATGAATAATTTCAGAGGCTTCAGTTTCAAGGCGTCGTTGCTCAGTTCCATATGCATTATCCTCCTTTTTTTCCTCCTACCTTCTTTGGCATTGGCGCAAGGTTCTGCCTCCGGCAACGAGCTTTTCAAGGGTAAATGCGCCATATGTCATTCGATCGACAGAGCTTTGAATCGCTTCGATCCTTCGGAAAACTGGGAAAAAGTAGTCACCAGGGAGCGCGCGAAGGCGCCATTCTGGATAAGCGCGGAGGAGGGGCGCACAATTACGGCCTACCTTGAGAGCAGGGACAAGATTGTCTCCAGCGGCAGACCGGACCTGATGCCCGAAGCCATGGCGGCGCGGCAGAGCCTTATTGTGGTTGAGCCCGCGTCGAGGATGCACGACAATATTTCCGACGCGCGCTTCACTACCGCCGTTGCCGCTTACGCCGCCAACGAGTTGCTGCTGAGCGGGGTTCCGTTTTTCGAGAAGATCACACAGATGGGCTTGCCGACGGATAAGGATCTCGTGAGCATCACATCCGAAGACTCCTACTGGTTTTCAAGATATATCCTCTCGGCGCTCACAATGGAATCGGGAATGGGTCTCCATATGCTCCAATCCCAGCGAATAATATTGCAGGCCGAAGAAGAGGGAATCTCCGCAAAGGAGTTTTACGACAACTTCCTGGAAACCGTTCGCCAGCGTACGGGATTGAAAGAGCCGCCGCCGGGGATGTATCCGATATTCGTGGAATTCTCATCGGGTGAGCCCGGACTGACCGAGTTGCCCGATTTCAGAAACTATAATACGCTGAGGTGGAATCCGCAAAAATTCAGCAAGACGATCTCACCTGCCGCCCTGGGACAGACGCTTTACAATCAGTCGCTTTGGGCCGAATACTTCCTCGGGTCAAAGCACGGCGAGAACCTGCTTGGCAACGACGCGGTGGAAGGCTATATCGGATCGATACTCGTCGCCGAGGCGGTCAGCAAGATGCATTTCCTTAAGTCCGAGGCCATTTACGACGGCAAAAAACTCGGCGAGGTTAACCCGTTCGCATACGAGGCGACACTGCTGTACTACCCGCATCAGATCATGGTGGAGCTTTCCTATCCGGAGGATATGCCTCCCAAGCCGGTATCCTATCAGGTCATCGACCCGAGCAGCCGGCTCTTCGATCAGGCCTCATTGCTTCTCGGCACGAGCGAGTTCTATCGTTTCTCCGACCCGAAGATTGAAGACAATTGGGACGCTGTTTTCGGCTCGCCGGCCGAGGGGGCGCTGTTCCCGCCCCAGCCTCACCGCACCGCAAAGGGCCTTTCCGGCGTAGTCTTGAAAAACATCATCGCCATGCATTTCGATCCGGTGCGCCAGACCTTCGTTTCGACGTGGGCCAACGGCGAGCGGGGCAAAACCATTTCGTCGCTCGACGCGGGCATGACGCTTCTTGCGCTGGCCAACACGTACGACGCCTTTCATGACGATGAAGAGATACGGCAGGGCGCCAAAAAGATGCTTGAGCGCCAGGCCAAGTTCCTTTCTGAATACCTGCAGCTTCCCGACGGCGGATTCACCGAAAACTACAATCTCGTGACAAGCGCGCACTCCGAGTCGCCCCGCACGCTCGCATCTCAGGCGCTTGCCATTCGCGGTCTGCTTGAGGCGTATCGGTTGACGGAAGACCAGAACTATCTCGCTTCGGCGCTCAGCGCGCTGAATTTCATGAATGAGAAACTCTGGTCGTCCACCGCAAAAATGTATCGCTCGACCGAAGGCGCCGAGCTGTCCAGTTACAGTCCCCTCGACGTCGCCGCCACGCTCGGCGCTCTGAGGGAGATCGTGCTTGTAAGGCAGGACAATGAGGCCCTCAACAAGTTCAAGATATTCTTTGTTACCGCCCTCAAGGAAAACGGCATGCAGCTTGCCGAATTGGAACCTACGGGCGAGAGGATGAGCAGCGTGCGCGATGTGATGACTCCCGACATCGACGGCGACGGAATCAGAAAGCCGTATTTCGCGGGAGGAAAATTCGGAATCGCGCCGGTTCTTGCCGGAAAGATACAAGTCCCGACCCCTTAACTTTCGACTCGTCATTTGCGAAGGGAGCGGAAAGGGGGGATGTGTATGGCTTCCGCTCCACCCATCACTCAGGACATGACGATCGAGGAGGTCATTAAGCGCTATCCCAAGACGATCAGCGCTTTCGAACAGCACGGCCTCAGGTGCTTCGGCTGTTGCGTGTCCGGTTTTGAAAACATCCAAGAAGGCGCGCTCTCGCACGGCGTCGACCTCGATAGTCTCCTCGAAGAACTCAACCGCGTCGCGTGTGAATGAGCCCCCGGAATACCCACGCGCGATGAATGAGAACCGAAAGCGGAAAAAAACGGGGCGCAAGCCGGAACCGTCAGATCTCGCCTCCCGGCCCCCCAAAAGCGCAGCCTTAGAGCCTCCCGCCGGAATCGTCACGTTGCTTACCGACTTTGGCCTCGCCGACACCTATGTGGGCGTGATGAAGGGCGTGGTCGCTTCCATCAATCCGCACGCCCGCATAATCGACCTCTGCCACGATGTCGCGCCGCAGGACGTGCGCGGGGCGGCTTTTCTGCTGGCCGGCTCATTCGAGTACTTCCCGCCCGGTACGATTCACGTCGCCGTCGTCGACCCGACCGTCGGCAGCGACCGGCGGGCGATATGCGTGCAGTCGGGCGGGCATTATTTCGTCGGGCCCGACAACGGCGTCGTCTCCATTGCATGCTACCGGGCGGGACGCCCGAAGATTTTCCTGCTGGAGAACGAGAGCTACTTTCTTTCGCACCGGAGCCGGACCTTTCACGGGCGCGACGTCTTTGCGCCCGCGGCCGCCCATCTCTCGGCGGGGGTTCCAATCGAGGCGATGGGGCGCAGGATTCGTTCGATCGAGCGAATACGCATGCCCAGGCCCTCCGTGGGACGGGGCCCCGTTCTTCGCGGCGAAGTCATTTACGTGGACAAGTTCGGAAACCTTGTCACGAGCATCGGGATCGATATCATACGACGCGTTTTCCAGCGAGTCGACTGGAGCGAGCTTGTCGTTGTTTGCGCAGACCATGAGATTCACGGATTAAGCAAGACCTACAGCGACGCCCGACCGGGAATGGCGCTCGCCCTGGTTGGGAGTCACGATTCTATGGAGATTGCGGTCCGAAACGGAAGCGCCTCGTCGACGCTGGGAGCCGGGCGAGGTGATAAGG
>CBFDAY010000132.1:0-7339 GCA_965602895.1 uncultured bacterium | reverse complement strand
GGCCCAATTCCCCACCAAGCTGTATGCCAAACCGTAAACGTGCCCCTGGTACCGCGACACCAGTTCACGGTAGGCCTCATGATCTCCGTCGAGCGTGCCCGCGACAAGCTGAGCAGCGGCTCTCTCTTCCACGTTCCCCTCCTCGGAATCACTCGATATTCTAGCAGACGGCCGCCACGATAATGTAACGAGTTTGGGGGAGAAGGTTGCATCCCATTGGGGATTTTTCGGTGGTTTTCCGGAAAAGTTCTCTGAGAGGAAAATTGTCGCGGCTGACGGGGGCTTACGACGAATGGGTTGACCTGGGAAGGGGTGTGGCACTATCCCCCAAATAGACCTCGCAGGCCATACGCCTACGCGGATGCCAATGGGGGATTTGCGGAAAGGCCTAAGCGCCATGACTGAAAGGACTTATATCGGTCGGGGCGGCCGGATTTGAACCGGCGACCTCCTGCTCCCAAGGCAGGCGCGCTAAACCAAACTGCGCTACGCCCCGCGCGGATCTGAGGGAATTATAGCCCTGTTTCGGCGCTCGTGTCAAGAGACCGCACTGCGTTGCAGAGCCGACATGTCCTTGGTGGGCCGCCGATACTTTTGCGAAAAGGGGAAGGCGCGCTCTCCGGGCATTAACGCCGGCCGTTTTTATGGTCGGGCGATAAGCAGCAGCCCCGAGACTAACAGCATGGCGGCAATGGCCCTGCCGAAGTTTTTTTCAGACACTTGGAAGTGCATTTTCGAGCCAAGGAACAGTCCAAGACACACAGCAGGCAACAGCCAAAGAGCGAACTTTAAAACTTCCACATTCAATAGCCCCTCTCTTATATATACATATGTCCTGAAAATGTCATGCAGGACAAATAGAATCAGCAGTTGCGCCCTGAATGCACTCTTGTCTTCGGCGAAGTGGTCGATGTAGATCACCAATGGAGGGCCGCTTGTTCCAAAAAGCCCACCGCCCAATCCCGAGAGGATACCGACCAAAGGAGCAACACAGGCATTGATTAAAAAGCCATGGCCTCTGAGTTGTTTGGGGATTCTCTTCTCGCGCGTCCGTGACAAGATATGAAGCGCGAAAAGAATGACCACTATTCCCAGTATCTTTTTGAGGATCGCAGTATCAGAACTTGCTAACAGTTGGGCGCCTTTCGTAATGCCCAATATCATCCCGGCAAGAATGGCAATAAAGGTGATAATGGTCTTCGAGTCTTTGAAAAAATGTAACTTATTGGCGCTCAGTACAAGCACCGAAAAAAAAGCCAGGAACAATACCAATGGAACTACGAACTGGATATCCAGGAACAAAGTTAAAATGGGCACGGCAATTAGCGCAAATCCAAACCCGGAAAAACCGACTATTGTCGCCGCCACAAAACAAATGATGCTGCATATGGCAATGACTGCCAGTGATGGGTCAAGAGTCATAGCGTCAATACAACCCTCCGGCTTGCCGGATTAAAAAGAAAGATGTCCTGTAGCCGACAAATGGAAGTGTCGAAGAAGGGCAAGAAAAACTTTCTTAATGACTAAAGCTCAGCCCAAATCAGACTAGCGCCGCCCCCGCGGCCTTGGCCTTGGCCATTAGCTCGGCATTGTCGCGCGCGGAGTCCTTGGCGTTCTCGGAACCGCAGTGCGTGAGGAATTCGGTCGAAGCCGATCCCATAATGGTTACCACGAGGTTCAGCCAGTCGAGCGTCTGCTGATAAAGCTCGGGGTGCTCATCGCCTTGGGAGGTTACTATTACAAACTTCTTTCCCTGCGGGAATACGAAATAGGACGATTCCTCCCCCGTGTCGGGGTCTTTCTCGATACCCATGAAGCAGTACAGCCTGTCGATAAGCATCTTTAGCTGCGCGCTTACGCGGAACCAATAAATGGGCGATCCAAGCACGATCGCGTCGCACTCGGTCATCTCCTGGAGCAGCGGCTGAAGGTCGTCCTTGAAGGCGCACTTGCCGGGCGCCTTCTTGCATGCCTCGCAGCCCTGGCAGCCTTTGATGTTCAGCTCGTTCAGGTTCACTAAACGTGTTTCGGCGCCTTTGTCGGCCGCCCCCTTGAGCACGGTCTCCACAAGTGTAACAGTATTAGCGCCCTTCCGAGGGCTCCCATTAAAACCTATTACCTTCACAGCAGTTCTCCTTCTCTTGGGGAAATTATCCTTTGCAAAACGAGCCGCGGTCTGACCGTGCCGGGCGCGCCCTAATTGTCATGCCTCAAGCACCGCCCCCCTTGATGCGGGGCCGACCAGCTTTCTGTACATTTTCAGGTAACGGCTGGCCGTGGGTCTCTCCATCGGTTTCCATTCTTTTAGTCGGGCCTCGATTTGCTCATCGGTCAGATCGACGCTCAACTTTCGGTTCGGAATGTCGATTGTGATGGTGTCGCCGTCGCGGAGAACGGCGATTGGTCCACCCTCGAACGCCTCGGGCGTCACGTGTCCCACACACGGGCCATCCGTAGCGCCGGAAAAGCGGCCGTCGGTCACCAACGCGACGCGCTCGAGCCTCATCAGCGTTATCGTGGCAGTCACGCTGAGCATCTCGGGCATGCCGGGACCGCCCTTCGGCCCCTCATTGCGGATGACCACGACCGTGCCCGGCACTATCTCGCCGGCATGGAGCGCATCCAGCGCAGCGTCCTCATCATCGAAAACGCGCGCCTTACCCTCGAACGTCCTCATCGACGGTATGACGGCGGATTGCTTGATTACGGCTGCGTCGGGCGCAAGGTTGCCCTTGAGAACAACCGTGCCGCCCTCGGAGAGCACCGGATTCTCCTTTGTTCGAATCACCGATTCGTCCATGACCTCGGCCGCATCGATCAACTCGCCAATCGGACTACCGCTCGCTGTCATGCAACCAAGATGTAAGTCGTCCCGGATCCGCTTCATCACCGCAAGCACTCCGCCCGCCCTGTAGAGATCGACGACTCCGTAAGGCCCGTTGGGAGCTATTGGAACCAGCGTGGGGATTTTCTCGGCATAACGATTGAACAGGTCGAGATCGAGTTCCATATCCAGTTGGTGCGCGATAGCCGGCAAATGCAGGGTGGAGTTGGTCGAACCTCCGATCGCAAGGTCGACCATTACGGCGTTCTCAAGCGCCTGGCGCGTCATTATCTTGTGCGATGAAAGGCCCTCCCTTACCATTTCGACGGCTCTTGCGCCCGACTTGCGGGCCACCATGCGTTTTTCCATTGCGACCGCCGGTATCGCCGCCGCGCCCGGGAGCGCCATGCCGAGCGCCTCGGCCAAGAGCTGCATCGTGTTGGCCGTACCCATGATCTCGCACGCGCCGCACGTGGCGCAGGTCACCGCCTGGAGCTT
Organism: uncultured bacterium; assembly: GCA_965602895.1. Taxonomy (GTDB): domain Bacteria; phylum Abyssobacteria; class SURF-5; order SURF-5; family SURF-5; genus CBDUSG01. The sequence continues at coordinate 4,017 of CBFDAY010000132.1, read as the reverse complement.
TTTCGTTATGTCGTCGTGATCCTTGTGGTCGATGCTCCCGCCTGGGCTCTTGAATCTGATACCCATCATTGCCGGACCGCCCGGAACAAATATGCACGGCAGGTCCAGTCGCGCCGCCGCCATCAGCATGCCGGGATTTATCTTGTCGCATCCGCTGACCAGCACGACGCCGTCGAAGAGCTGCGAGCGTACGAACGTCTCGACGCTGTCCGCTATGAGATCACGCTGCGGCAGGATATGACGCATGCCATCGTTTCCCTCGGCGATAGCGTCGCAAGGCGCGGGCACGTTGAATTCGAAAGCCAGTCCGCCCGCCGCGATGACGCCCTCCCTGACCGCCTGCGCGATCTCGCGCAGGTGGATGTGCCCCGGATTTATCTCGGTGTGCGAACTCGCCACCGCAATGAACGGCTTGGACATCAGGTCGCTGGTCTCGATGCCGAGTCCCTGCATCACGCTCAGTCTTCCCAGGCTCATGGGAGCGCCGAGCCTGTCCTGGAACAGCTTTTCGCTAAGCGGCTTATCAGACATTTCTTTGTCTCCGGCTATTCATATGTTTGGGGTGATAGCTTATCAAAAACCGAATTACTTTATCCCAAATCTCGGAGCAAAGTCAATTGGACCGGTAAGCATTTTGAGATACATCGACAATTTGACTATAATGGCGGGCACGGAAAGATACGGCTCGGCAATGCCGCCGATCTTTAGATGCAGGGTGCGGGTTAAACACATGACAAAGATGATTGATAAAGTCCGGCGACTGCTGCGGGAGGACATCGCCGTCGACACTGTTGAAGACTATCCGGAGCGTGATGTAGTCCGCGCGCTGAACATGCTCACCCACGACGGCGAAGACATTGTTCGGCAACGGGCATGTCGTGAGCTGGGCAGGATCATATCCCGGATGCAGCCGGAAAAGTTCGACAACTTCATCCGCCGCCTCCTCTGGCGGCTCAACCCGGAGGCGGGGGATTATCCCATCGGCGTTCCGGAGCTGCTCGGAGAGATCGGAAACCGGGCGCCCGAGCGCATCGAAAGCTTTGTGCCGGTCATCCTTTATTACTTCGAAGACGAAAATCTTCTGCCCGGCCTGCTGCAGGCGGCGGGGAGGATCGGCCAAAAGATTCCCGGCGCTTTGTCCGAATATATCGACGAAATCGCGGTCTATCTCAGCGATGAGCGCGCCGCCGTCGCCGGCAACGCGGCGCTCGCTTTGTGTAGAATAGGCGGCGTCCGTGCGGAGGAATCGCTGCGGGCTATTGGGGGCGACAAGAGGAAAATCGCGCTTCGCTGTGGAAAAAAATTGTTGGAGTTGTCGCTGGGAGAAGTTGCCGGCCATTGCCGCGAGTGCGAAAGCGGCCTTTGTTTTATTGCGAATCGAGGGCGGACATAGGCAATTCGTCCTTTTCGCTCAACCGAATCCTTTCAACAGGGATTTCATGTTACCAAAACCCAGCCAAGGAGGAAACGCGATATGATGAAATTCTCTCTGTCCGTGCGAAACATACTTGAAAGGCCGAAGGATCTGTTTCCGCACAAAGAGATATATTCGAGGACGCGCACGGGAGATTTCCGATATACTTACGCGGATTTCTACAAGAGGGTTTGCCGCCTTGCCAACGTGCTTTCCGAGCTGGGCGTGAAGAGGGGCGACCGCGTCGGCACGCTCGCCTGGAACCACCATCGCCACTTCGAGCTGTATCTGGCCGTGCCTTGCTATGGCGCAGTCCTCAACACGCTGAACCTTCGACTGTTTCAGGAGCAGCTCGCCTACGTCATCAATCACGCCGAAGACCGCGTTATCTTCGTGGACGACGACCTTTTGCCGCTGCTCGAAAGGATCAAGGACAAACTCGCCAAGGTGGAGCATATCGTGGTCATGTCGGATGAAGACGAACTCCCCGACACGGGCCTGAAGTCGGTTTGCTCATACGAAAAGCTCCTCGGCGAGGCGGCAGAGACTTACGAGTTTCCCGGTGACATCGATGAGTGGTCGCCCGCCGCCATGTGTTACACGACCGCGACGACGGGCGATCCCAAGGGAGTGATGTACACGCACCGATCGATATATTTGCACAGCCTCACGATGGGGCTCGCCGACACGCTGGGACTGAGCGAGAGGGATGTTAGCATGCCTTTGGTGCCGATGTTTCACGTAAACGCCTGGAACCTTCCGTTTGCAGCCGCGTGGTTCGGGGCCAAGCAGGTGTTTCCCCGCGAAAAGCTCGACGGCGCATCGATCTGCAGGCTGATCGAGCAGGAATCCGTGACGTTCACCGGCGGTGTTCCGACGCTGCTGCAAAGCATATTTCAGCACCTCGAAAGCGGCGACGGGTGCGACATCGGCTCTCTCAGGAGAGTCGTTTGCGGCGGCGCGGCCATTCCGCGCTCGCTGATCAAAGCTTTTCGTGAGAAATGCGGGATCACGATCACGCAAGGTTACGGCATGACCGAGACCTCGCCCGTCATTGTCCTGTCGAATCTGAAGAGCCACATGGAGGATTGGCCTGAAAATACGATTCTCGACGTTCTCGCCAAACAAGGAACGCTCGTGCCGGGACTCGAAATAAAGCTTGTGAACGAGCAGGGCGAGAAACTCGAACATGACGGCAAGCAGGTCGGCGAGATCCTCGTTCGCGGCCCGTGGATCGCCGGAGAGTATTACAACGAGCCCGAGAAGACCGCCGAAGCGATGGGGGGCGGCTGGCTGCGGACGGGAGACATTGCCAGCATCGATACCGAGGGCTACGTCCAGATAGTCGACCGCACGAAGGACCTTATCAAGAGCGGCGGCGAGTGGATATCCTCGGTCGATCTCGAGAACACAATCATGGCGCATCCCGACGTGCTCGAGGCCGCCGTCATCGCCATGCCCCACGAGAAATGGCAGGAGCGCCCGATGGCTGTCGTCGTTCCGAAAAAGGACTCCGCAGGAAAACTCACAGAACAAGACATACTCGATTTTCTCGACGGCAAAATCGTCAAATGGTGGACGCCCGACAAGGTGATTTTCCTCGACGGAATCCCGAAGACAAGCGTCGGCAAATTCGATAAAAAAGCGCTGAGGCGGGAGCACGCGCAGCAATAGCAGCGCGTATTGTTATAATTAATACAATAGTCCGGGAACCGATATGACCAATTCCGGACGATAAGGAGGCAGGCATGATTATTGATGTTCATTACCATTTGATACCTATGCTGCCGGAGGAGATGATCGAGCATTTGCTGCTGGACCCTATCCGCACGGCCAGAATCATGGGAAAGCGGGTCGACAAACAAGAGCTGATCGAGAAGGCGTCAGCGACCTTTGCCGACCCGACCGGCGAAGGTCTGCTTGCCTCGATGGAGGAAGCCGGGATCGATTTCACGTGTATCTGCGCCGTCGACAACGCCGACACAGAATTGCTTACCCCGGATCTCGCGCAGATGCAGAATCAGGTTGTCGGCCAGATCGCTCAGCAGAACCCCGACAAGGCGATGGCGCTGGCCGGAGTCGACCCCAGGAGGCCGGAGGCGCCCGATATGATGAGGCAGTGCTTCGAGGAGTTTGGCATGAAGGGGCTGAAATATCATGCCGACTATGGTTTCAATCCCGCCGGCCCCGAGTCGTATAAGCTGCTCGACATCGTGCAGGAAAACGGTGGCATATTGTTGACCCACACGGGCCCACTGGGGCCACCTTCCAGGTGCAAATACGCCGAGCCCGGGCTGCTGGCCGATCTCGCGATCGATTTCCCCGACCTCAAAGTCATCGCCGCGCACATGGGGCAGATGAACTGGCGGCCATGGGCGGCGCTGGCCACGCATCAGCCGAACCTTTACGGCGACCTCGCTATGTGGGACGCGTTTGCCTTCGGGCGGTATGAGCTTTTCTGCCGAGATCTGCGCGATCTGATCGACTATGCGGGCATCGAAAAGGTGCTCTTCGGCACCGACAATCCCGTCGCTGGGATCGTCGTGTCGACAAAGGAATGGATTCAACTAATCAAGGACCTGCCCGCCAACGCGCCGGATGGG
>CBFDAY010000131.1:0-7357 GCA_965602895.1 uncultured bacterium | reverse complement strand
TTCATCGAGCCGATGACGCTGACGATCAGGTACACCGACGACGAGGTCGAGGGGCTCGACGAGGGCATGATCGAGATATACTACTACGACGAGAGCGATCCGAAGAATCCCGTGTGGCTGGCGCTGGGCGGCACGGTCGATCCGGAGCACAACGAGATCACGGTCGAGATTCGGCATTTCTCAAAATTCTCCGTCGGCGGGAAGAAGCGCGAATAAATCCGCAGCTACATGGAGAGTGTAAATTGTGGGTTCGAATCATTTGGGCGGGACGGGATTGTGGCACGCGAAGTAGTGCGCTGGCGTGTGTTCTATGAGTTCCGGAGTGACGGAGCTGCAAATATCCTGCGCGTTAAAGCAGCGCGGATGAAAGTTGCACCCCGGCGGAGGATTGATGGGCGAAGGGACGTCGCCGGGCAATAGTATCCGTTTGCGCTTGCGCTCAGGGTCGGGAACGGGGATTGCCGACATCAATGCGAGCGTATAGGGATGCCGCGGGCTGCGATAGAGTTCCTCGCTGCTCGCGAGTTCGACGATCTTGCCCAGGTACATCACGGCGACCCGGTTGCTGATATTCTCGACAACCCTCAGATCGTGCGCGATAAAAAGGTAGGAAAGGCCGTATTCAGCCTGCAGGTCCTTCAACAGATTGATGATCTGGGCCTGGATCGAAACGTCCAGCGCGGAGACGGCCTCGTCGCATATGATGAACCTCGGCCTCAGGGCCAGCGCCCGGGCGATGCCGATTCGCTGCCTTTGGCCACCGCTGAATTCGTGCGGGTAGCGCCTGAGATGATCGCGAGACAGTCCCACACGTTCGAGCAACTTGGCCACGCGTTCTCCGCGCTTCTTCCTTTCAACGAGTTTGTGAACGGTCATAGGCTCCCCGACGATGTTCTCTATGTTCATACGCGGATTCAGCGAGCCGAATGGGTCCTGGAAGATTATCTGCATCTCTTTGCGCATTACCCGCCGTTCGCTTTCCGAGAGCCTGTCGAACGGGAGACCGTCGAAGATTGCTCTTCCTCCGGTCGGCGGGATCAGCCGGAGTATCGTCCTGCTCAGAGTCGTCTTGCCGCAGCCGCTCTCGCCGACGAGGCCGAGTGTCTCGCCGGGCCGAACGAACAGGCTGACGTCGTCCACGGCCTTGACGTAGCCGCTCACCCTGGCGAAAATGCCCCGCCGCACGGGGAAATATTTCTTCAGATTCTCGACGCGCAAAAGGACATCGTCGAGCTTTTCAAGCTGTGCCCGTCTGCCGTAGCGCTCTTTGATGGATTCGACGGTGATTGTGGGTTTTTGCACGGGGCGTCGCAGCAGAACGTAGAGCATCTGAAACAACATCCACGGGACTATCGCCGGCAGAGCCAGGAAAAACGCCGCCGCCGCCCAGAGCGAGGCGTTCATGTCTCGGCTCTTGCAGTCGTCATATGTATAGAAAGCGATGTAGCCCGGTATGCCGAAAACGGCCGCAAGCGCGGCCCAGAAGCCACCGGCATGCTCTTTTTCAACGGCCTGGTGAAATGCGATGTAGCAAAGCAATCCGCCGGGCGCGCCGAAAACCGCGCCAATCATGAACGATGCGGCGGACCATTTGAATGCGGCGCGGTGGTTGCGCGCGGCGTCGGAGTGTATCCACCAGGCCACCGCCAGCGCCAGCGCGGCATTGATCCCGAGGATCCACCAGAGCAGTGTTGGAATCGGCGTCATATGGTCAAACCTTCCAGCATCGGACCGTGTGGCCGGGCTCGATCTCACGAAGTTCGATATCCGCCTGTTTGCATTTCTCTTCCATGAGATTGCATCTCGGATGGAAGCGGCAGCCCGCGGGATGATTGGATGGGTCCGGCACGGAGCCCTCGATTGCTTCCAGGTACTTGCGCTTGTCGCCGAGCTTGGGCAGCGAGCCGAACAGTCCGACCGTATAGGGATGCTTCGGATTGGCAAACAGTTCGGTCGTGGTGGCGTACTCGACTATCTGTCCCGCATACATGACGGCGACATCGTCGGTCGTTTCGGCGACGACGCCGAGATCGTGAGTTATCAGCAGGGTGGACATATTGAACTCGTCGCGCAGTTCCATAAGCAGGTCGAGTATCTGCGCCTGGATCGTGACGTCGAGCGCCGTCGTCGGCTCATCCGCAATCAGCAGCTTGGGGTTGCAGGAGATGCCCATGGCGATCATTGCCCTCTGCTTCATCCCGCCCGAGAGTTGATGCGGATACTCCCCATAGCGCTGCTCGGGAGAGGGAATCTTCACCTTACGCAGCAATTCGATCGCAATCGATTTCGCCTCGGCTCGTGACACTCGCTGATGAAGGCAAATCGCCTCCGAGATCTGGTACCCGACCGTGAACACGGGATTCAGCGAGGTCATCGGCTCCTGGAAAATCATCGCGATGTCGTTGCCGCGGATTGCGCGCATCTCCGACTCGGACAGTTTGCGCAAATCGCGCCCCTCGAAGATGATCTCGCCGCTCTCGATCTTGCCGGGGGGCGAGGGAATCAACCCCAATATCGAGAGCGCGGAGACACTCTTCCCGCATCCGCTTTCGCCCACAAGGCCGAGCGTCTTCCCCTCCTCTATCGAATAGCTGACACCGTCGACGGCCTTGACGATCTTGTCGCCGGTGTAAAAATATGTTCTCAAGTCCCGAACTTCAAGAAGGGGCTTCATGTAGTTATCCCTTCCCCTCAAAGGCGATTCTCGGATCGAAGGCGTCCCTTAGCCCGTCGCCGAGGAAATTGAACGACATCACGGCCACGAAAATGAAGAGTCCCGGTATCAGGATCCACGGATGAAACTTGATTTCCGCAATGTTCATGGCCTCGCTCAGCAGGTTTCCCCAGCTCGCGTAGGGCTCCTGTATTCCCAGCCCTATCAGGCTGAGGGCCGACTCGCCGAGGATGTAGCCCGGAATGCTCAGTGTGACGGCGACGATGACGTATGACAGCGTGTTCGGAAGAATATGACGCACTATGATTCGCAGCGCGCTCTCGCCCGACGCCCGGGCGGCCGTGACGAACTCTTTCTCCCTGATTGAAAGCACCATTCCGCGTATTACGCGCGCGAGGCCCGCCCATCCGATGAAGCTCATGATGAGCACGATCATGAGGTATATCTGGACCGAGGACAGGTCGGTCGGGAAAGCCGCCCGCAGCGCCAGCATGAGGTAGAAGCCGGGGATCATCATCACCATCTCGCATACCCGCATGAGAACGTTGTCGGTGCGTCCGCCGAAAAAACCTGATATGCCGCCGACGAGCAGGCCGACCGAGAACGACACGGCGACACCCACGAGCCCTATTGACAGGGAAACGCGGCTCCCGTAAAGAATGCGCGAGAAGAGGCCCCGGCCGCGGTAGTCGGCGCCGAGCAGGTATATTCGCGCGGGCTCGTCCACACCGAAAAGACGCGTCTTCATCGGGATAAAGCCCAACAGCTTGTGTTCGGCGCCTTTGACGAAAAGCCTGATGGGGTACGTCCTGGACTTATCCTGGACATAGACGCGGTTGTAATATGCATCGAACGTGTAAGAATACCTGTACACAAACGGACGCAAGTGAAATCTCCCGGCTTCGTCGCGGAAGTTGAGCTTCATAACGGGGCAATAGGAGAGGTCCCTCTGCTCGTCATCCATGCTGTACGGAGCGATGAAATCGGCGAAGATGCACATCGCGTAGAGGGCCACGAGCACGCCGAGGGCCCACATTGCCAGCCTGTGCCGGCGAAGCCGCCTGAGCGCGATGCGTGTCTGGGTGGCCGGGGGCCGTCTTGATTCGTTCTTATCTCTCATCTATATGACACCTGCGGATCCACGACGGCGAGCAGCACGTCGGCCACGAGGTTGCCGACAATGAGCAGCATCCCGCCGATGAGCATGCTGCCCATCACAAGGAAAAGGTCCTGGCTGCGGACCGCCTCGAGCATCACCTGGCCGAGACCGGGATAGCCGCAAACAATCTCGAGCAGGGCCGCGCCGCTAAGCAGGCTCGACAGCTCGAAACCGAATATCGTGACCATCGGGTTGATGGCGTTGCGGAGCGCGTGGCGGTATATTACCCTGCCTTCCGGAAGCCCCTTCGCGCGAGCCGTAGTGATGTATTGCATCCTGAGCACTTCGAGCATGTTGCCGCGCATCAGCCGCTGGAGACCGGCGAGGCCCCCTATCGCGAGCACCGTCGCCGGTATAAACAGATGCAAGGCCATATCCCACATCTTGCCAAGCGTCGAAAGATCATCGTAGCCGGACGATTTTAGTCCGCCTATCGGAAGCAACCCCAATTCGGAGCCGAGGAAATAGAGCATCAGCAACGCAATAAAGAAACTTGGGAGCGACATCCCGACGAAGGCGAGCGTCGAAAAAATCTTGTCGCCGATGGAATATTGATGGACGGCGGAATATATGCCGATGGGGATCGCGACGAGCCATGCGATGAGGATGCTCGATATCGAAAGCAGCAGCGTGTTCACGAGGCGGCTGCCGATGACTCCAAACACCGGCTGCTTCTGCGATATCGAATAACCGAGGTCGAGCCGAACGAGGTTCTTGAGCCAGTGAGCGTATTGCACCAGCGGAGGCTTGTCGAAGTGATATTGCGCCTGCAGCTTTGCGATCGTTTCGTCGGATATCTGGGGATTCATCCTGAGGACCGCGAAATAGTCGCCGGGAGCGAGCTGAATGAACATGAACGTCACGAACGACATCACCAGGAGAAGAGGTATCAGGATGAGCAGACGGCGTGTAATGTAAGCGATCACGGCAGGGCTCCGAAGCGGACACGACTGAGTCCGAGAGCGCTCCTCGCGGGCGTCCCGATTCTCATCTCGCGTTTGCGATCCGGCTTCACTTGGTGATGTAAATCTCCTCGATGTTGTGGAATGCCCCGCCGAAGGGGGTCGGATACAGGTTGCCGAACTTGTTGCGGACGGCGAATATCGATTCCGGCAGAACGGTGTAGATCATAGGGAGCTGCTCGGACACGATCATCTGCCATTCGTCATAAAGCTCTTTGCGCTTGTCTTTGTCGAGTTCCTGCACGCCGAGTTCGAATATCTCATCGATGCGCGCCTCCCACTCGGTCGCGGGTTTTTCCTGGCGCGGATACCACTCGTGCAATTGGCCGGAGGAGTGCCAGACGTTTTTGCCGAAATGGGGCTCGACCCCGCCGGTGAATCCCAGCAGAATGCAATCCCAATCGTGCGTGGCGCCGAGTTTATCCACGATGTTGTTGAACTCCAGCGGCGTGAAATGGATGCGCATGCCTATCGTCTCCAGGTCTTTGCGCACGATATCGGAGAGCTTGACGCGCACGTTGTTCTCGGCGTTGGTAAACAGGTTGAATTCGACCTTGTTGCCGAGGGGGTCCTCAACGTAGCCGTCGCCGTCGCGGTCCTTGAAGCCGGCGTCGGCGAGTATCTTCCGCGCCCTTTCCGGGTCGTACTCGTATTTTATGACGTTGGCGTTGTAGAAAAAGCCGGCGCTCGGGCTCATGGCGGCGTGCTGGGGGTGCGCCAGGCCGTTCATTGCAAGATTAATCATGGACTGCCTGTCCAGGGCGTGCGCGACGGCCTTACGGAATTCCAGGTTCGTGAACCACGAAAGCTTAACCGGGTCGACAAAAGGCTTGCCGGTTTCGGGATTTGTCTCGGGATTCTGATTGAATGCGATCCAACTGGTGCCGAAAGCGGGGCCGACGCGGTAAACGGTGAAGCCCTTTTTCTTCTCCACGGGTTTCAGGATCGGAAAATCGGAACCGCGCAGGCCATAATAGTCGGTTTCGCCCTCCTGGAATTTCAATAGTAACACGTCGGTATTGGGGACGATAAGAAGTGTCAGGCCGTCAAGATACGGGAGCCGGTTGCCCTCGGCGTCTTTGAGCCAATATTGGGGGTTGCGCTTGAGAAGCACGCGCTGGCTGGGTTCGTATCGTTCCAACATAAATGGGCCTGTGCCCACTATCTCTTCCGGCTTTGAATCGACTCCTAAGGCCGAGTTGAATGTGCCCTTCTTGACATGATTTTCCAATCTGTGCCTCGGCAGAATCCCCTGACTCATCGCTCGCAAAAACGGCGCGAATTTCACAGGTGTCCTGAAGGTGACGGTGTGGTCATCGACTTTCGCGACCTCAACCGGCTTGCCCTCGAGGGTGAATATGTCGCGGCTGCTGGTGGGTATGTCTTCATTGTATATGAGTTCATTAAATGTAAAGACTACGTCATCGGCCGTGAAAGGCTTCCCGTCGTTCCATTTCACGTCATCGCGCAGGTGGAAGGTCCACGTGAGGCCGTCGTCGGAGACATCCCATTCCTTGGCGAGGTTGGGCTCTGCCTCGTTTGTGATGCCCGATACCCTCGTGAGCCCCTCGAAGATGTAAGCGGTAATCGCAGTCGTGGAGGTTTCCTTCGCAATTATAGGGTTGAAACTTTTGGGGTTGGAGATGGCGCCGGTGACCAGTCGTCCGCCGTGTGTTCCCACTCCGGGCTCATATTTTGCCGAAGGAGGGCCCGGCGCCGTTTGCGGCGGCTTAGGCGGCGTTGAATCCTGTTGCTTGCCGCAACCCGGCAGCATTGAGGCGGCTATGAGAATTGCGGCTATATACGCGCAGAGTCGCCCGGAAGCTTTCAATATTTGACTTCCTCCAGAAAGGGATAGTTAGAGAGTCTTATCCAGATAGAACCACAGCGCGATGCAATAGACTCCCGCGAGGACGATCTGTATAATCTCAACTATCCCAAAGTTTTCCATGTTATGACTTAAGAATACGCTTTAAGAGGCAGCCTTTATTTCTTCCTGCGTGATTTAGCTTTCTTCTTGCCTGCCGAGGCCGCCCGTTTTCTCTTTTTCGCTTGCCTTGCGGTCAGGATGTCTCGAGCGGCGGCCTGCGCGGCGGCCAGGCGCGCGATAGGCACCCTGAATGGGGAGCAACTGACGTAATCGAGGCCGATCATGTGGCAGAATTCAATGGAATCGGGATCGCCGCCGTGCTCGCCGCAGATGCCCAGTTTCAGGTCTTTTCGGGCGGCGCGGCCCTTTTTGGCGGCTATCCGCACCAGCTCGCCGACGCCCTCGCGGTCGAGCACATGGAATGGGTCTTTTTCAAAAATGCCCTTTTCAACATAGTCATCCAAGAACTTGCCGCTGTCGTCGCGGCTGAATCCGTATGTCATTTGAGTGAGATCGTTGGTACCGAACGAGAAAAACTCGGCCTCTTCGGCGATTCTGTCGGCCATGATGGCGCCGCGCGGCACCTCTATCATGGTGCCTACGGTGAACTTCACTTTCACGCCCGTCTCCTTCATCACCCGGTTGGCAACGTCGAGAACGTCCGCCTTGAGTATTCTGAATTCGGCGGCGTC
>CBFDAY010000130.1:0-7375 GCA_965602895.1 uncultured bacterium | reverse complement strand
TTGTGGTTCAATGATTTATTATTATTCCATATTTGTTTTTAGCGGGCGCTATGCTGGGACTGCCCGAAATGATATAATATTTCCGCTGGCGCCCTTTCACTGATACGACGCGATATCCGGAGTGAATCCATGGAAAAAAGACTTGAAGAGCTGAAAGCGTGGACTCGCAATTTTGTCGAGACCGAGGTCGAGCCGCTCTCGAACGTGATCGAGGAGACCGACGCGATACCCGCCTCGCTGGAGGAGAAGGTAAGGGAGATGGGCCTGTTCGGGATGGCGATCCCGAAGAAATACGGCGGCATGGGCCTGAACGCGCTGGAGACGTGCGTCGTGATGGAGGAGCTGTCGCGCGTCAACCAGTCGGTCGTCCGTTTCATCGGCGGCTCGATAGGCGGGCTGGCGCAGTTTGGCACCGACTATCTCAAGGATAAATATTTTCCGATGATCGCCCGCGGCGAGGCGCGAGCCGACTTCGCATTGAGCGAGCCCGAGGCCGGCACCGACGCGGCCGCCCTCAAAACGCGCGCCGAGCTTCGCGGCGATTACTATTACATCAACGGCACGAAACACATGATCTCCAACGGCAGCGTCAACAAGCTGCACCTCGTCTTCGCCTTGACCGATCCCGAAAAGGGCGCCCGCGGCGGCATAAGCGCGCTCATCGTCGAAAGAGATTTCCCCGGCTTTTCGGTCGATGCGGTGATGCCCAAGATGGGCCTGAGGGGCATGCCGACCGCGCGCCTGCTATTCGAGGATTGCCGCGTGCCCAAGGAAAACCTCGTGGGCGAGGAGGGCATGGGATTCGTCGTCGCGATGGGCGGACTCGACGCCGGGCGGCTGCAGTTCATCGGCGCCGTCGCCGTCGGAGCGTCGCAAAAGCTGCTCGAGCTGTCGATCGATTATGCGCGAAAGCGCACGCAGTTCGGCCGCCCGATCGGGAGGTTCCAGGCCATCCAATGGATGCTGGCCGACATGGCGACAGAGATATACGCCTCGCGCCTGATGGTCCACGACGCCGCCCGCAAGCTCGACCGCGGCGAGCGGATCACGCTCGAGTCGTCGATGATAAAGGTGTTCGCGGCGGAGATGGCCTGCCGCGTGGCCGACAAGGCGCTCCAGATCCACGGCGCGAGCGGCCTGCTGAAGGGCTCGCCCACCGAACGCTTCTATCGCGATGCCCGCCTTGGGCGCATATGGGACGGCACCTCGGAGATCCAGCGCTACATCATCGCGCGAATGCTGCTGGATTGAGCCCGCCCGACGTATTCAAATCGCCTGTCATACCATCTTGCAGGGGCGGGCCGCTGTGCCCGCCTGAATCCTTTTTCACCACGGAAACACAGAGGGAAAAAGCCGACCACAAGCACAATGCACAAAGGGGACTGTACCCGAAGCGTCAAATCTTCGGGCTACCGCCCTCAAAGGCTCTGAGGCTCTGGGGACTGTCCCAATTTACGGGCCTGGTTTTTAGGCCGTAGAATAGGGACTGTCCCCTTGCCGGACGACCGGTAAGATATCTATCCCTGAAGCGAGCAGCAGAGCGGCGCAGCTGCAACGAAAAGAAGAAAATCGACGCGAACCACAGATGCACACAGATGAACACAGATTAAGTACTATGGTGATTCTTTTCATCCGTGTGTATCCGTGTTAATCCGTGGTTGGAATATTCTTTTGAGGTTTTTATACCTATTATCGTATTGCGCACACTTGCCGGTCATTCTTCGCTCTGGGGCATCACCCGTCGACGATGATGTGCTCTTTGGCGAGGAAGATGACCGAGCGCTCTAAGTCGATAAAATTGGCCTCGTCCTGCACCGCCGCGAGTGCGCCCTCTGCTGGGCTGAGGCGCTGAGAGTCAGTTGCGCCGTTCGGAGCCGTGTTCAACTCTCCCCGCCCATTTCGAGCGTCTTGCTTGCCAGCCATTCCAGCGCGCCGTTCACCGAAAGCCACGCTTCTATGCACTCGAACGTGCAAATCATGGCCTCATTCTCATCGCCGATCCCGTAGTGTGCCGGCATGCGCCGGGGCCATCTTCTTTGCCCGAGGAGATAGAGAGGCACAAATGGATTTTGCTTGAGCGCTTCGTTCAGACATCTTTCCGCGTCCGGGCCGTCCCCGGTCTTCAAGAACTGGAAAAGCGCAAGGTGGAACAGCCACATGGCGGACCGTTCATCATATTGGTTAAGCAACTCACCGAGCGCTTCGTAATTGCGCTGCACAAAAAGACATGTCGCCGCGGTGTATCGGAGGCCCTGATTGTCGCCGGGGTTCAGGCGCAGCATGTCGATGTAATGCTCGGTAGCTTCATCTTTTTTCCCTAAATGCCACAGGGAGGTCGCAAGCCCGGCCCGAGCCCGCATGTAGGGGCGCGTTTCCATGATGCCCCAGAAATGCCCCGCGTCTTCCTCGAAGATTTCCGGTCCCAGGGCGCGTTTTCCGGCCTCGACTCCCCGCTCATACAAGTCCTTTGCCTCTTTCGGACTTGTGGCCGTTTCCTCGGCAAGAAGCACATATGCGTCGGCGCAGTCGGGCGATATCCTGAGCGCTTGTCGCGCAAGCTTTACTCGCCGCGCGCCCGACGAGTCCCACGCTTCATACATCAGGTCTTGCGCCTGCTCGAGGGGGGTTAATTCCCGAGTTGGCTCATATTGGCCGGACTTCGTGACCTTGTCCAAGTAGACGTTCATTTCCTCATCGGACTCGAAATCCTGTCCTTCGAGACTCCGCCCCATATCCGCAAGGAACTTTTCCATCCCACGCCGATCGGGCAGGACCGGCAACACTTGGGCTTTGCCTGTCTTCTTTTTGCCCTTTTTCTTCTTCTTTTTCTTGCTCATTTGTCTCCCCAGTTGATTTGCCGCCGCGAATCGGGCCTGGTTTGTGACTTGGTTTGCCGCAATAAGTCACCCATCCACGATGACATGCTCCTTGGCGAGGAAGATGACCGAGCGCTCTAAGTCGATAAAGTTGGCCTCGTCCTGCACCGCGGCGAGCGCGCCCTCCGCGTCGGGAAGCTTCATCAAATCTTCTTCCTCGAACCAGAGTTCCGCGACGCCGTCGAACGGTTCGTTTTTGCCCGAGGGATGTCCGGCGGCCATCATTTCCCCCATTACTCCCCCGAGGGCGTGCGCCTGGACGTAGCGTTTGACGCCGGGGATTTTCCTGCCGAACTCGGCGTGCGTCTCGAGCCAGTATTTCTGAAATTCCTCGACCGACATTTCCGGCCTGCGGCGCAGGCAGTATACCACCTTAATCATGGTCGGGCTTCCTCCTCTCATATTTTTCCCGGTCGGGCTCCGGGGACAGCCCCTATTCTACGAATCTAAAAGACGGGATTCCGTAAATAGGGACAGTCCCCGTCGCCGTACATGCGCTGGAATCGTTGAACTTAAAACTTAAGTAGTACAGAGGATGCAGTCTACGGCCCCGCCTGTTCCGCCTTCTTTTCCCTGAACTCCGTCGGCGTCGAGCCGATGTTTGATTTAAATACCTTCGTGAAGTAACTCTGATCTTTGAAACCCGTTCTGCGGGCGATTTCGCCGATGCTGAGGTCTGCGGATCTCAGCAGGCGCTTGGCCTCTGATATTCGGAGCGAGACGACGTGATCCGTGAAGCCCATGCCGCAGTGTTTCCTCATGAGCGCGTCGAGGGCCTTTTCCTTCAGCCCGAATTTTTTGCCGACCGTCCCGAGCGTGAGTTTTCTGGAGAGATTTTTTTCGAGATATCTTTGGATGGCCTTGACCTGCCTGGGGCGAGGCCGGCCTGTCATTTCCTCGGCGATCGATATGAATTTGCGACAGGAGCGCTCGACCGAGCCGAGCGCCGCGGCGGAAGTCTTGCGCGAAAGCGTCTCGGCGACCAGGATCGATTGTTTGTTATAGATACTCCGCGGAATCCGCTCCCCCCCGGCCAGCATCCTGAAAAGGCGCGTGAAGGTTTCGGCGGCGGCGAGGCTCGCGGCGATTCCCTCGCGCGGGTCGGCGCCGTCTTCCCCCCTTAACAGCCCGGCCAGCGTCTCAAGCGCGGCGGACGACCTGCGCCCGCGAAGCAACCGTACGACCTCGGCCTCGACATTCTGTCGTTCCAACATTCGGGCGCGCCTCAGCCGGGCCCTCTTGCTTTCCTTTCGCCGGGCGGTAGGGGAAATAATGAGCGATTCCGGGATGGAGGGATCATGCGGCTCATGCGGCTCGGCGACCTCCGGTGTATCCTCGGGTGGGGCGAGGGAGGCGAAGGCTGCGGACATCCGGAAGAGGAAATCGGCGATGGCGCGCACCTGGTCCCTCGACAGTACGGGCACCGAATCGAGCGAGCGTACGAGCCGGGCCGGGTCTATTCCCTCCCTTGCGGCCACGCGCTCGACGTGGCTCACCAGCGCCGCATCGGGCGCGCGCAGCAGGATTCCGCCGCATATGATCGCGGCGGGCAGAGGCTCGCCGTCGTGCAAGATCGGAACGGCCCATGCGGCCAGGCGCATGTGACAATTGGCAATGTGGGGGCGGCGAAGTTCCAGCGCCATCGCCACTGCGCCCGCATGATGGTCGGCGCAGACCCGAACGAAGGCGCCATCTTTGCGCATGACGCTGCAAGGGCCGACGGTTGGGAAATCGGCGGCGCCGGGAAGAAGCTGCCCGTCGATTCCGCAGGGTTTGATGCAAATGCCGGCGACGTCGGCGAACGAGAGATAGAGCGAAAACGGCAGGTTGAGACCGGCATCGGCGGTCTCGGCGGCGGCGTCTTCTCTTTTCCGTTTCGATTGCATGGAGTTTGGCCGGCGAATTGTGCGGCCGTTCATATTTCGATCGGGCTTCCGACCTCGTCCTGAGCCCCGAGGAACACCTTGACGTCGCTTCGCCCGATTTCTCTGAGCCGCTCCAAGACCAATGAGCGCAATGCCTCGGAGGAGTTGGCCTCCCGGCTAATGTGGACGAGAACGACGGCCTGCAACTCCTCATGGACGAGTTCGCACAGGAATTCCAGAGCGGCCTGATTGGACATATGCCCCTTATTGCTCATTATCCGCTGCTTGAGTTCCCACGGCCGCTCGCATTGCCGGAGCATGTCGGGATCGTGGTTGAATTCCAGTATCAAGAGATTCGAACCGCGCAGTCTTTCCCTAACGAGCCTCGTTGGATATCCCATATCCAGGACGATACCCACCCGCTTCGAGCAATTGCGAATGCTCAGGCCGATCGGGTCGGCGGCGTCATGCGGCACCGGGTACGTCTGCACGGTCAGGTCGCCTACGGCAAGAGCGTCGCCGGTCGAAAAAGTGCGCGCCGTAGGCATCTCGCCCGCGACCCGGAGCGAGCCCTCGAGCGTGGCGGCGTTCATGTAGATAGGCACGCCATGGCGGCGCGAGAGCACTCCCGCGCCTCGAATGTGATCCTGATGCTCGTGCGTGACAACGACGGCGGAGATATCGCCCGGCCCCCGGCCCACCGTAGCGAGTCTGCGCAGCAGCTCTTTGCATGTGAGTCCCGCATCGATAAGAAGATTCGCCTTCTTTGAGGAGACAAGTATGGAGTTGCCGCCGCTTCCGCTGGCGAGCACTCGGATTTCAACTGCGCTACCGTCCTTGGAGTTTCTCACTGCGCACCACTTTGACAAAAGCCTTTGCAACCACCGAATTCTGAGCGAAGTATAGCAATGAACGGGCGGTAATGTCAATTGACAAAAGCCCGTTTTTGATGTAGAATTAAGGCGTAACGAATAAGCATCGGAGGTTGACAAAGGAAGGGGAGTATGGCGCTTCACCAGGTGCTCATCCAGGGGACGGTACAGCAGATGATACTGACCCCCAAGATGCAGCAAGCGATCGAGATGCTTCAGCTTTCCAGCTTGGAGTTGGAGCAATATATCGAGCAGCAGCTTACCGAAAACGTCATGCTCGAAGAAGAGCCCGCCCAAACCCAGGAGACGGATGACTCCTCCCCCGCCGAAGAAGCTCAGGCCGACGAGATGCCCAAAAACGATGAGCCGCAGGACGGCGAATACGATCGCGACGTTGAGGACGAAATCGAAAATTTGATGTCGTCCTACAGCGATTATTACTACGAGGGGCGCGACCTCAGCGTGCGCTCCGACGACGGCAAGCGGGGTTTCATCGAAAACACGGCCGCTCAGTCCGAATCCATGACGAAGAACCTGCTGAGGCAGCTCTCTCTCAGCATGGATAATCCCACGGATTTCAAACTTGGTGAATGGATAATCAGCGAAATAGACGACCGCGGCTATTTTGCTTCGTCCATCGAGGAGGGCGCCGAGAAGCTGGGGATCGAGGCCGAAGAGCTTGAGCGCGTACTCAAGATAATCCAGACACTTGAGCCGGTGGGCATCGGCGCAGTCGATCTGCGCGATTGCCTCCTGATTCAGATCGAGGCATCCCATAAGGATAAGCCTTTATTGAAAAAGCTCGTGGAAGATCATCTCGAGCAGTTGGCAAAAAAGCAGTATCCAAAAATTGCGCAGGCGCTCAAGATATCCGTCGAGGATGTCCAGGAACTGGCAGAAGCCGTCTCGTCGCTCGAGCCGATACCGGGCAGGTACTTCGCAAACCGCGAGGTCATTTATATTCAGCCGGACGTCGTTGTGAAGAAAGTGGACAACGAATACGTAGTCTACCTGAACGACGACGGCCTTCCCAAGCTTCGCATAAGCCCCTTCTATCGAAAGCTCCTCAAGGAATACAAAGATAATCGGAAAACAAAGGAGTACATCAGAGACAAGCTCCGATCGGCGCAGTGGTTGGTCAAGAACATCCAGCAGCGCAAAGAAACGATTCTTAAAGTGGCTCAGAACATCGTCGACGTCCAAAAGAGTTTTTTTGACAGGGGCGTCACGCATCTTAAGCCGCTGACCCTGAAGGAGATCGCCGAGAGGATCGGGATGCACGAGTCGACGGTCAGCCGCGTCACTACCAATAAGTACATGGAGACTCCCCGCGGCATATTCGGGCTTAAGTACTTCTTCTCGTCCGGCATAGAAAGCGCCTACGGCAACACGGCCTCGTCGACGAGTGTCAAGGAGATAATCCGTCAGCTCATAGCGAACGAGGACAAAAACAAACCTCTGAGCGACCAGAAGATCACAGAACTTCTCAACAAGAGGGGCCTGAGCATCGCGCGAAGAACTGCCGCCAAATATCGCGAGGAACTCGGCGTGCTCTCATCGAAGTATCGCCGCGAGTATTAGCCCGCACTCCCCCACCCCCCCCCTGCCCGAACCGGTTTAGCTTTTTGGCCCTCTATACTACTCTTTTTCAAAATCTTGAATCTCTGTCGTGATTTTGGTCCTTAGCGGCAACCGTACGCAATATTGTAATCGGGCGCATCGCCCCTACGCCAAATCCCCCTTTGCGAAAGGGGGGAAGGAT
>CBFDAY010000129.1:0-7381 GCA_965602895.1 uncultured bacterium | reverse complement strand
CGACGATCCCGAGAATCTCCGCAAAATTACCGAGCGCCAGTGGCGGGCGCTGGAACAAATATTGTTTGACTTCGATTCCATTAAAACAAACGCAAAGCGCGTTAACATGGACACCATCGAGAAAATGTTCAACGAATGGCTTTCGGGGACAATACCAAAAAACCGATGAGGAGGCCGATATGCTTGTGGGCGTGATTGCCGATACACACGACAACATGGATAAGCTCAAAGATGCGGTTGACCTTTTCAACGAGCGCGGCGTCGGGCTTGTGCTGCACGCCGGCGACTACATCGCCCCATTCACCGCGCGCGAATTTCGGCGGCTCGAATGCCGACTCGTCGGCGTGTTCGGCAACAACGACGGCGAGAAATTCGGGCTGGCCAAGCAATTCGAGGGCTTCGGCGAGCTGCACGAAGGTGTCCACCAGCTTGAGCAGGACGGCAAGATGATCGCGATCACGCACTATCCCGAAATCGCCGAGACGCTCGCCGGTTCGGGCGCTTACGACGTCGTCATTTTCGGCCATACTCACCTGGCTGATATCCGCGGCCCGAAGCCGCTCGTCATCAATCCCGGCGAATGCGGCGGCTGGCTGGAGGGCAGATGCACGGTCGCGCTTCTCGATCTCGCCGCCATGAGCGCCGAGCTTGTCGATCTGTAAATTTCGGCGGCTGACATGATGGCCGAGGCGATCGACCGATCCCCGCAATAGAAACCCACCGACGCAGAACATCGCAAACGCCCCCGTATCCGTACGATCCGACCTGAACCGGCATGAAAAGATTCCCCTTGAGAAGACTTCGCCGGGCATGATAGAATCCATCGCAAGATTCATTTGTCCTCAGATGCCCCAGGTCTCCCAGTCCACAACGTTCTAATTTGGGGAGCACAACACAGGGGTTTCAACGCTGGAGGTTTCAATGTCAGGCTTCAGATTTACTCGACGCCGGTTTCTGAAAATAACGGGCATGACGACGCTGGCGCTTTCACTCGATTCGCTGGGCTTTCTTGGGGGCGTCGCCCACGCCACCGAGAAGGTGTTCCAAAAATGGGAATACAAGAACTGGGAAGGTCTTCACCGCGATGAGTGGACGTGGGACAGAGTCACATACGGCACCCACCTCGTCGACTGCTATCCCGGCAACTGCCTGTGGCGCGTCTACACCAGGGACGGCATCGTCTGGCGCGAAGAACAGGCCGGCAAATATCCCGTCATCGACGCGAGCGGCCCCGACTGGAATCCGCGCGGATGCCAGAAGGGATGCTCATTCAGCAACGCGATGTACAATCCCGACCGCGTGAAGTACCCGATGAAGCGCGTCGGCGAGCGCGGGGAAGGAAAATGGAAAAGGATTTCGTGGGAAGAGGCCGCCGACGAGATAAACGGACATATCCTCGACGCCATCAAGACCGAAGGCCCCGAATCGATCGTGTTCGAGCCCGGCCCCGGCAACGGCGGCTGGGTCCACCTGATGTCTGCCAGCGACTTTTTCAGCGGCGTGGGGGGAACCCAGCTCGACCTCAATTCTACAATCGGCGATTTCAACAAGGGAGTATTCGAGACGTTCGGCAAGTTCCAGTTCTGCGATTCGTGCGACGGGTGGTTCTTCGGCAAGCTCATTCTCATCTGGCACATGAACCCGGTCTATACGCGCATCCCCTCATACCACTTTATCTCCGAGGCTCGTTATAACGGCGCAGAGGTCGTTACCATAGCGCCCGACTACTCGCCGTCGGCCATCCACGCCGACGAATGGATCCCGGTAGAGACCGGCGGCGACGCCGCCCTCGGACTCGCCGTCGGGCAGACACTCATCTCGCAAGGGAGATATGAGAAAAAATTTCTCAAGGAACAGACCGACTTCGCCCTGCTCGTCAGGAGCGACAACAAGCGTTTCCTCCGCGAGAGCGACATGAAGGACGGAGGGCTGGAGGACCAGTTCTACTTCTGGAATCCCGCTACGAACGCGCCCGTGCTCGCCCCGCGCGGCACGCTGGAGCTTCCGTGCGATCCCGCCCTCGAAGGAGCGTACAAGGTGACCCTCAAGGACGGCGGCAGGGTCGAGGTAAAACCGGGATTCGGCATATTCAGGAAAATGCTCGACCTCGATTATACACCCGAAAAAGCGTCGAAGATGTGCTCTGTACCGCCCGAGACCATTCGGAGTCTTGCCGACAAGGTGTGGAAGGCGCGCGGTTATGTCCAGATACTCGTCGGCTGGAACTCTTCCAAATACTATCACGGAGACCTGATGGAGCGCGCAATGTGTCTGCTGCTCGCGCTCACGGGCAGCGTCGGCAACAAGGGCAGCGGAATCCGAGGCTGGAACGAATCGCTGTTCGAAGGAAGCGCCCTGCTGGAGCCCAACCGGGCGGATGAGCCGGACTCCCCCCAACAATACGGCACGGCCCGTCTCGACAAGTATATTCTCAAATTCGGCGACCCGTCGATGAGCCATGAGATCATGGCGAGGGAATTGGAGAAGATGTACGGCAGGAAGCGCGGGAAAACCGTGCCACCGGTTTTCTACTACTATTTCCACACGAAATATCGCGAGACCTGGAACAACAAGGATTGGCATTGCCCGACAATGAAGCGCGGCTTCGACGAATACATGAAAGAGGCGATCGAGAGCGGCTGGTGGAGACCGCTCGAGCGGCCATACCCCGACCAGAAACCCCAGGTGTATTGCTTCTTCGGAACGAGTCCCGCGCGAAAGAACCGGGGCTGGTGGACGAACATCTATTCCGAGCTTTGGCAGCAGTACAAATTTATCTTCACCATTGAGATCCGGTGGAGCACGACCGCGCTGTTGTCGGATATGGTTCTGCCCGGCGCGGGCTTCTATGAAAAAACCGACACCCGCTTCCCCACTCCCCACGTGCCGTGGCTCACACTGACGGAGGCCGCCGTGCCTCCGCCCGGCGAAGGCAAGGAGGAATGGGACGCCTTCGTCTTCCTGGCCGAAAGGATGCAGAAGCTGGCAAAGGAGAGGGGCTTCACAACGTTCAAGGACCGGCGCGGAAACAGCTACGATCTGATGAAGCTGGTCGAGAAGACGTCTATCAACCGCAAAGACGCCGACGAGACGCTCGACGACGCCATTAAATTGAGCGCAAGGATGGGGACCCTTCCCGAGGACATGAACCTCGCAAAGCTCCGCGAGGACGGCATAGTGCGCTTCACGAAGGTTTCGAAGAGGGATGTTATCGCCATGCATCTGGCCACAGATATAAAGCCCGACGAACCCATCGTGCCGCTAACGTACCACACGGCGAAGAAGATCCCTTACCCGACGTACAACCGTCGGATATCCTTCTACATCGATCATCCCTGGTTCATCGAGGCCGGAGAGGAGTTGCCCGTCCACAAGGACAACCCGAAGATGGCCGGCGACTATCCGCTCCGCATGACCAGCGGCCACCAGAGGTGGAGCATCCACTCGATCTGGATCACCGACGACATCTTGGCGAAGACACACCAGGGCCGCCCGTTCATGTTCATGAACACCGAGGACGCCGCAAAGCGGGGCATCAAGGACGGCGATCTCGCTCACGTCTATAACGACTTCGACGACTTCGAGGTGCATGTCAAGCTCACCTCGGCTGCGCGTTCGGAGAACGAGGCAAGACCGGGGCAGGTCATAATCTACCATGCATGGGAGCCGTACCAGTTTAAAAAGTGGAAAAGCTATGATACGGCTATCCCCGGCATGATAAAGTGGCTCGACCTCGCCGCCGGATACGGGCACTTGGACTATTACAGGTGGAACTGGGCCACGCAGCCCATCGACCGCGCCGTCTCGGTCGAAGTCAAGAAAGCCTGAGGTCTGGGAAAGAATCGAGGGGGAGCGCCGCACGATGTGCTCCCCTTTTTAATCCAGGAGGACAGATCGAAACGACGGACAGATCCGAGAATCTTCCCAGCGTTAACCCGCTAGCGACTTCGAAGCGGATAGAAACCTATCCGGTTTGCCGGGACGGCCAACCGAGACTCCCTTGGAAACGAAATCGATGATCGGCAAAACGATCGGCAATCACAAAATCATCGAGCAGATCGGCGAAGGCGGAATGGGAGTCGTCTACAAGGCCAAACAGCTCTCGCTTTCGCGAATGGTCGCCATAAAAATCCTGCCCCGGCGTCTCACGCGCGAGTCCTCATTCGTGCGGCGATTCTTCAATGAGGCCAAGGCCATCGCCTCGCTCAATCATCCCAATATCGTTCAGATATATGACGTCGGCAAAGAAGGCGAGAATTACTACTATACGATGGAACTCATCGACGGCATCTCCCTCGAGGAAATCGTGATAAAGCGGCGCCCCGTATCGCTCGACCGCGCCGCGAGAATCATCTCCAGCGTCGCAAAGGCCCTGGATTACACGCACAAGCGCGGGATCGTGCACCGGGACATAAAACCGAGCAACATCATGATCGACAAGTCCGGCAGGGTGAAGCTCACTGATTTCGGGCTGGCCCTGCAGGACAAAGCCACCCGCCTGACGACCGAAGGCGGGCTCATCGGCACCCCGGAGTTCATGTCGCCCGAACAGATTTACGGCCAGACTGCGACGGCGCTTAGCGACATATACTCGCTCGGCGTCGTATTCTATGAACTCATGACAGGCAGCTCGCCTTTCGAAGCCGAGACCGCCCTTGCGGTCATCGAAAGAATCAAAACCGAGGCTCCCGAACCGCCGCGCTCGATCAACCCCGAGATTTCACCCGAGATCGAGGAGATCATCATGAAGATGATCGACAAGAACCCGGCGGACCGCTACCAGGATTGCCGCGAGATACGTCTCGACCTCAAGTTGTACCGCACCGGAGAGACCACTACTCCGCCGTCGAGCAAAACTGCGCTCCGGCTCGGGCCATCCATGAAAAAGGTCGCTGTCGGCTTGCTTGCCGCGCTTGCGATTGGGCTCGGCCTTTTCCACTTGAGATCCGACAAAGGACCGCCGGAGTTGCCTAAAGTGGAAAAGATCGTGAAAGCGGTTACGGATGCGGAAACCGCGGCGGCCAAAGAGACCATGGAACAGGCGATGACCGAAGCGGTGGCCAAGTTGGCTCCGATGCTCATCGCTTCGGCCGGTTTTCCAGGAGTGCGGTTCATTGACGCCGAGGGACAAGGTATGCGCCTTTCCGGCGAAATCAAGGCGAAAACAGAGCCTGAGGCGTCCCAAACACTCTCCGCTCTCCGTCTCAATCTGGAAAACTACTGCGGCGAAGTCGGCGTAAATGAAGGCGCCTTTACGGCAGGCGTCCTGCCCTTTCATATTGACCTGCGATGCGCGTCGGACCTGAGGGAGCTTTTGGGAACGGATATCCTGATGGACACCTATCCGCTGTGTGGGAGAGTCTGGCAAATGGCCGAGGCGAAGAGACGCGCAGCCGACAGCTTCCTTCGGGAGCACAATTATGTGTCCGCCGGGATGTCGTATCGGAGCGCCGCTGAGCTTTATGCCAAGACCATGCAGACCGCAGGGCTGGCTAAAGAAATGTCCGCGCTTGAGAAAAAACTCCCCGCCGCAACAAGGGAAGCAAAGGCCTCGGGCTTTCCCGACATAATCGTGCTCAATAACGGGAAAAAAATGGAATGCAAGGTTATCTCCGAAAACGCCGATTCGGTCCGCATCCGCACGAGCATCGGCACGGCACAATTCCCGCAGGCCCAAATAGAGGCGATCATCCGGGCCACGCCTGCCGAGACAAAAAAGGTCTCCGCCCTGCAGTCCGAGATCGAGGATATCCAAAAGAAAATGTCCGACCTCAAAGCGAGGATCGATGAGCTGCACCTGTCGGCGATAAGGAATTCGCTCGGGGACATACCTAACGCGACAGACTGAGCGTAATGCAGATAACCTTTCAAAATTCACCTCCCTTTTTCTCTTCCCATGTTGATGCGAATATCCGCGCGGGTTGTTTTCAAGGCGCGGTTCTCAGGGGGTTGTAATCAGCGGTCGCATTTGCTATAATATTTCTTAAGCCAGATGCAAATGGAGCACAAGTGGTCATGTGTTTAAGAAGCTGGCCGACCCTGAATCATCTCCATCCCCTGCCCCATACCGCCGGGTGTCATAAGGGTCTGCGCAAAATCAACCCGGGTGATTTCAAATGGCTGACCAGGTAACCGAAACAACCGTAACAGGCTTTATGCAGGGCATCATGCAGTCCATCAAGGGAGTCATCGTCGGACTGATCCTGTTTCTGGCCTCCTTCGTGGTGCTCTGGTGGAACGAGGGCCGCATCGATGTCGCGGAGATCGCCCGTGGGAGCAAGCATGTAAACGCCGACACCATCGGTAAGGCCGACGACGGCAAGCTGGTTTCGATCACCGGAGAACTCACGTCCGAGGAGGCGCTCGGAGACCCCGGATACCTGGATTTCGGCCCTTACATCGCTCTCAATCGAAAGGCCGAGATGTATGCATGGTTCGAGCAAAAGACCACCAGGACGCAGAAAAAACTGGGAGGGCGCAAAGTAAAGAAAGTAACATCTACCTATCAGGAAAAGTGGACCGACAAACCTCCCGACTCCGACTCGTTCAGTGAGCCGGAGGGCCACTTGAATCCGACGCCTCTGGTCATGAGCAGATCTTACACGGTCAGGCAGGCAAGCGTAGGCCCCATTCGGATCGATCCCCGATCCGCGAGACTGCCCGATCCTCCTTCCGTGTCGATTACAAGGAAAAATTACATTCCGTCGCCCAATGCGTGCATGCAGGGAGACTACATTTTTATCGGGCAAGGGACCATCCAAGACCCGAAGGTCGGAGACCTGCGAATAAGCTATAGCGCAGTCATCTCCGGCACGGGCGTGACTATGTTCGGAAAGCTCAACGGCGATTCCATCGAGCCTTATCTATACGCCAAGAAAGGCCGGCTTTACCGGGCGATCGCGGGCAGCCGCGAGGACGCCATAGCGAAGATGGCGACCGAGCACAAAGCTATCACATGGATACTCCGCGCGGTCGGCCTTCTCATGATGTGGATCGGCCTGTGCCTGTTCTTCGGCCCGATAAACGCGGTGCTCGATTTCGTTCCGGTTTTGGGGAACATCGGTCGGTCGGTCGTCGGCGTCGCGATGTTAGCAGTCGCCCTGACGCTGTCGCTGCTAACCATGCTTATCTCAAAGATCGCACACAATCCGCTCCTCCTGATCGGCGCCTTTCTCGTACTGCTCGGAGGAGCCTGGGCCTTCGCCCGCAGACAACGCCGGCAGGAAGAACCCGTAGCAAAATTTGAAAGAAGAAAGGACACTCTACCCCTGCAGGATATTCATGTCCGGAATAAGACGACGAGTGAGGAAAGAGAACTGGCGCAGCCGCCGCAAGGGCCGAGGAAGGCGGCCTCCACCGGACAGATAAAATTTGCATGCGA
>CBFDAY010000128.1:0-7400 GCA_965602895.1 uncultured bacterium | reverse complement strand
GGAGAAGCGACCACGGAGAGCTGCCCCTTAATTCCCATGATGACGACGCCGAGCAAAACCAGCAGGATAGCCGCCGGCGCGTATTTATTCTTCCGGAACACGACCACGATAACCAGCGCGCCTGCGCCCAGGACCCACCAGTCGGAGATCATCCTGATTCCCTGTATGGCCAGCATCACTCCCAGGGCCGACTGTATCCCCCTTACGACAGATTTGGGCGTGGTCCTGGCTATCCAATCCATCACGCCGACAAGAGAAAAGATTACCCAAACGAGTCCCATCGCAAACGCCGACGCGCGGATGAGCGAAGGCTCCCACCGCTCGGCGATTGCGACAACCGCCAGTACCTTCATCGGCTCAATGGGCATGGGCAAACGGTAGACGAGTCCGCTGACTATGTTGGCGAGCCCCATCATGACAAGCAGCCCGGTGGGGTCCATGTCGCACAGCGCAATATAGCCTATGGCAAGGGGGAAAAGGGTGCCGAAATCACCCATCGATCCCGCAAGCTCGCGAAGGTTGAATTCAAATGATCCTATGCGCATGGTCGATGTGCTCTATCAAGTCCCCTTTGAGATTGCCCGAGATGTGGACGATTGCGAAACGGCATGAAAAGACAGTAATCCGGGATACTACGATTTTCCGCGCCACAAGTGATTCGCGCATTATGATAGCAGGAACAAGGCAAAAAACCAAACGAACCCAACCATAGTCTGACAGCCGGGGCGCCCGAACAGTCCTGCGCCGCAGAATCTGCTTGCGTTTTCGCATTGAGTGCCCTATAATAATAGTCAATCTATAGTTCCTTGCATGCTAACGAGTTACGACTATCTATTACGGCTGGAGATAAATGAAGGGAGTCATACTACGATGTTTGGCCGCGGGCCTGAAGTGGTTCTTTGGGTGTCTCTCACCCAAAGCCGCAGGCCGCATCGGAATAGTCCTCGGCGACGTCGCTCACATCCTTGACGGGCGTCATCGCAGGATCGCCCGCCAAAACCTGCGTATGGCTTTCGGCGAAACCAAATCCGAAGAGGAAATCAACCGGATAATAAAAGATGTCTTTCGCGGCATCGGCCAGACTGCGGTCGAGTTCTTTCAGATACCGACGCTCACGTATGAAAAGGCGACGAGGTGCATCTCGCCGGAGCACAGGGAAAGACTCGACAGGTGTCTGGAGCGGGGCAAGGGTATAGTATTGCTGGCCTCGCATTTTGGCAGTTGGGAACTCATGGCCGCGGCGGGCGCGGTGGCGGGATACAAATTATCGGCTGTCGCACGACCGCTCGACGATGCGGACCTCGACGAGATAACGCGTGGAATCCGGGAGTCGTCGGGCCTGAAGATAATCACTCGCCGCAAATCGGCGCTCGCGGTTGTGAGGAAACTGAGACGCAACGAGATAGTCGGCGTTCTGGCCGATCAAAACACGCGCAAGCAAAATGTGTTCGTGGACTTTTTCGGGATAAAGGCCGCCACCACGCCGGGCCCGGCCATGCTCGCCCTGAGAACCGGCGCCTCCATCGTGCCGGCGTTCATGCTCCGAGAGGCCCCGGGCAGCCACAGATTGATCATAGAAGAGCCGATCGAAGTCGTTCGGACCGGTGACGAGGAGGCCGACCTGGTGGCCACGACCCAGAAATGCGCGGATGTGCTGGAAAGGTACGTTCGAGAGTACCCCTCGCAGTGGTTCTGGGTGCATCGCAGATGGCGGACGCGCCCGCAGGGCGAACCGCTGATCTATGAGCAAAAGAAGAGAAGAAGGGCCCATGTCAAAGGATAGAAAAAATCAGCCGGCCGACCTCAAGAAAATCACCACGCACAGCCTGAAAAACAGAAAAACAAAGGTTTCGCTGAAACAGTTCGCTTCCCTGCCCGAGCCCGGCGCCGGCTTCGCCGAATTCATGTCCTCGCTTCCCGACGTGCTCGCCGCAAAACACCTCAGGCGCCTTATCGAGGGAATAGTCGCCGCGAGAAAAAAAGAACGACCAGTCGTGGCGGCCATCGGAGGACACGTCGTCAAATGCGGACTCGGGCCGGTCATTGCCGATTTGATGCAGCGGGGGTTTATCACCGCGGTCGCGATGCACGGCGCCACGGCGATCCACGACTATGAGATTTCGCTCGTCGGTCAAACCTCCGAGGACGTCGACGCCGCCCTCAAGGATGGATCGTTCGGCATGGCGCGCGAGACCCCAAAGGCTTTCGCACGCGCTGCCGACATGGCGGCAAAGAGCAGAAACGGACTCGGGCACGCCCTCGGCCAGCTCATTCTTACGGAAGGAAACTCCTATTCGCAATATAGCATCCTCGCCGCCGCCGCCGGGCTGAAGCTTCCCGCGGCCGTGATGCTGGCTCTCGGCACCGACACGATCAGCATGCATCCCGGCTTCGCGCCAGGCAAGCTGGCCGCCGCAAGCCACGTCGACTTTCGCAGGCTCGTCTCGATCGTTGCCGACCTCGAGGGCGGAGTATGGATGAACGTGGGCTCGGCGGTGATCTTGCCCGAGGTCTTCCTCAAGGCCCTAAGCGCGGCGCGGAACCTCACCAAAGGATCCCCGAAACAATTCATAACTGCCAACCTCGACATGAAGCAGCACTACCGTCCCAACACCAACGTCGTGGGAAGGCCCACCAGGCGCGGCTATTCCATTACGGGCCATCACGAAATCATGCTACCGCTTTTACGAATGGGAATCATCAGCGCGGCAGCGGAGAAATAACGATGAAAGGGACGCTCCTCGCCAGGCTCGATTCTATCGAAAATCCGACGATCCTCGTGGTCGGCGACCTGATGCTCGACCTCTACGTATGGGGCGATGTCGAAAGAATCTCGCCCGAAGCGCCGGTCCAGGTGTTGAATGTCGAGTCGGAGGAGCCCCGGCCGGGTGGGGCCGGCAACGTCGCCGGCAATCTGGCGGCCCTCGGGGCGAACGTCATCTGCTGCGGGCTGGTGGGCGACGACGCAGACGGCCGCTCCCTTCGCCAGATGCTTAAGAAGATAAATATCGACGTCTCCGGCATCTTCAAAGACAGGATGCGTCCGACAACCGTAAAAACACGCATGATTGCACACAGCCAGCAGCTTCTTCGCGTGGACAGGGAAAGCGCGCGCCCCATGGACGAAGCGATTCGATCCCGGTTGCTCGAATGCATAACCGGCTGCCTGCCTGCCTGCGACGCCGTCGTGCTTTCCGACTACGGAAAGGGAGCTTTGCCCGACGAGGCGGTCGCCGCCATCGTCGCCGCCTGCAAGAAGGCGCGCAAGCCCGTGCTGGTGGATCCGGCGCGCCAACGCAATTTTAAGGCATACGCCGGATGCGCCTTGCTCAAACCGAACCGCGCCGAGGCCGCCTTAGCTTCGGGCATCGAGATAACTGATGTGGATTCCATGAAGGCCGCGGCCCAAAAGCTCATGCGAATCACAAAGGCCAAACACCTCATCATCACGCAGGGCGGCGACGGCATGACTATTTTCGGCAAGGGCGCGGAACCCATACACATCGCCGGCCTGAGCCGCCCCGTATTCGACATCACCGGCGCGGGCGATACGGTCCTCAGCCTCCTTGGATACGTCCTCGCCGGAGGCGGAACAATCGAGGAAGCCGCCGAGATCGCGAACGTAGCGGGCGGCCTTGTCGTCGGAAAGATCGGGGCCGCGCCCGTGACAAAGGCGGAGATAACCCGGGAGTTGCTTGGCTTCTATCACATCGCATCGCATAAACTGAAGACGTTCGAGGAAATCGTTCAGGCCTGCGCGGAGCACCGCCGCCGCAAAAAGAGGATCGTGTTCACCAACGGCTGCTTCGACCTGCTTCATGTCGGCCACATAAAGCTGTTCCAGTTCGCCAGGGACAAGGGCGACGTGCTCATCGTCGGATTGAATTCCGACGCTTCGGTCGGGCAGTTGAAGGGGGCCGGGAGGCCCGTGCTCGACCAGAACGAGCGCGCATACATCCTGGCGGCGCTCGAGCACGTCGACCACATTGTCATTTTCGAGGAGACGACCCCGCTGAACCTGATAAGGGCGATCAAGCCGGACATCCTGGTCAAGGGAGCCGACTATACCGAAGACACCGTGGTCGGCAGGAGTTTTGTGGAATCGTACGGCGGGCGCGTCGAGCTTGCGCCGCTAGTGGAAGGCGTATCGAGCACGGGCATAGTGTCGCGCATCATAAACGGCGAAGGGCCGCCCCCGCAGCGTCAGAGCGGCAAAAAATGAATCCCCGAGGATATGCGGAATGGATGGAGTCGCTGTATTTCTGGATCGCGACGGAACCCTCAATGAGGAGGCCGGATACTTGAATCATGTGGATCGCATGAAACTGATCGACGGTTCGGCCGAGGCCGTGCGCCTGCTCAACCGCCACGGACTGAAGACCGTCGTCGTATCCAACCAGGCAGGGGTCGCTCGCGGCTACTTCCCCGAGGAACTCCTGCCGCGCCTGCACGACAGGCTTCGCGCGTTGCTGAAGGAGCAGGGCGCCGAGCTTGACGCGATCTACTATTGCCCGCATCATCCCGACGTCGGCGATCCGCCCTACAGGCAGGACTGCGATTGCCGCAAGCCCGGGCTGGGCATGATTCGCAGGGCGGAGAAAGAGCTGTCGGTGGACGCGCGCCGCTCCTACATGGTCGGCGACAAGATCAGCGATGTGGAATTCGGCAAGAAGGCCGGCTGCAAGTCGATCCTGCTGCTCACAGGCTACGGCAAAGGCGAATGGGAATACCACCAATCCAGACTCAGCGATGAGCCGGACTATATAGCGACCGACCTTCTCGACGCGGCGAAATGGATATTGAATGACCGCAAGGCGCAGGAGCAAGGCTCGGCATGAAGGTGCTCTTCATATATCCGAACCTCAACGCCCAGGTGGGCTTCAACTACGGAGTCGCGTTCCTGTCGGCCTGCCTGAAAGAGCGCGGGCATTCAACCGCGCTCCTCAATATCAATGAGAATGTGGGATTCGAACTCGACCTCGCCCGAATAAGGAAGGAGGTCGCCGCCTTTGCCCCCGACCTGATCGGATTTTCCGTCGTGACTAACCAATACAGGTTCGCCCGCGAGATCGCACGCGACATAAAAGGTTATTGCGACGCGCCTGTCGTCTGCGGCGGCATCCATCCCACGATGGACCCCGAAAGCGTACTCCGCGAGGACTGCTTCGACTACGCATGCATAGGCGAGGGCGAGCACGCAATAGTCGAGCTTGCCGACGCGCTGGAGAACGGCAAGCCGACGTCGGAAATCGAAAACATCTGGACGAAATCCAACGGCCGCATAATCCGAAACAAGGTTCGCCCGTTCGTTCCGCTCGAATCCCTTCCCCGAAAAGACTACGAGGTCTTCGATTTCCAGAGGATGATCGACGCCAAGGACGGATGGGTCGGGATCATGAGTTCGAGGGGATGCCCGTTCAGTTGCACCTACTGTTTCAATCATCGACTCCGCGAGCTTTACAGGGCCGACCTCGGCTGCTCCACGTCGGAACTGAACTATATTCGTCGCCATTCCGTCGGCGAAGTCATCGAAGAAATGGAGACGCTGATTTCCTCCTATAAAAACATCAATACCATCATATTCGATGACGACCTGTTCACGATGGACAAAGAATACCTGAAGAGCTTCTGCGCGGAGTACCGCTCGCGAGTCGGCGTGCCGTTCGTGTGCAACGCGCACGTGAAGGCTTTCGACGACGAGGCGGCGGGCTATCTGAAAGAGGCCGGGTGCCGAATCGTGAAGTTCGGGCTCGAGAGCGGGAGCGAGCGCGTCAGGCGCGAGATACTCAATCGGCGCATGTCCAACGACGACATCGAGCGGGCGTTCGCCACGGCGGAGCGCTTCGGCCTGCATAGCTCCGCGTTTGTCATGATAGGATTCCCACACGAGACGATTGCCGAGATCGACGAGACCATAGACCTGCTCACGCGCATCAGGCCGGGCCGGTTCCGCTGGTCCATATTCTTCCCATATATAAACACGCGCGCATACGAGATCGCGCGCGACGGCGGCTTCATCGATTTCGAAAGACTCGATAGCCTGACCAACTTCACCGACGAATCGGCCCTCGATTTCGGGCCGGAGCACAACTGGCATCTGAGAAAGCTGAAAAGCACGTTCCCGTGGCACGTCAACGCGCGCGCCGGCTTTTCGAGTTCTTCCCTTTACGCCCAACTGATCGAGCAGACCGACAGGATCGAGCCACAGGACTGGCCGGAGGCGGAGAAAAGCCTGGTCGCAATTGACAAGAATATCTCGCGCATGCTCGACCTATCGCGCGAATGTCACTACGGCTACAAGTACAACCTGTTCACAGCGGTGAGGAGTCATTAACACCACTTCCGAATACAGGCGCATCCTCGTTCGGCTTCCCAACTGGGTAGGCGACGTCGTCATGGCGACCCCCGCCCTCAGATGCCTGCGCAGCAATTTTCCCGCCGCACGCATCGATCTGACGCTGGTTCCATACGTGCGAAAAATAGTCGAAGGGGCTCCGTGGTTCGATGAGATCATCGAGTACACGCCCGACGGCGAACACAAAGGCGCGGCCGGACACATCCGCTACGTTCGCGCGCTCCGGGAAAACCATTACGACCTCGCCGTCATCCTGCCGAACTCGTTCAGCTCGGCGCTGTTGGCGTTTCTCTCGGGAGCAAAGCGCCGAATCGGGTACGACCGCCAGCGGCGCGGGTTTCTTCTAACGGACAAAGTTTCCGCTCCAACCGAAAATGGAAAGTTCGTGCCGCAGCCGATGGTTGAATACTACCTCCGGCTCTGCGAGGAACTCGGCGCGACGGCGGAATCGAGAAGGCCGGAGCTCTTTGTCGACGCGGAATCCGAGCGGCGGGCCGACGAGCTGTTCGGAAAATTTGAGATCACGGGCGAAAAAACCATCGTCGCGATCAATCCGGGAGCGGCCTACGGCTCGTCAAAGCTGTGGATGCCCGAGCGTTTCGCGCAGGTGGCCGACGACCTCTCCGCGCGCGAGGAATGCGACATTGTTCTGCTCGGCGGGCCGAACGAAAAACAGATCGCGCGCGACATCGCCGCGGCCGCCTCATCGAATCCGGCGAACCTCGCCGAAGAGGACGTTGCGCTCGATCTGCTCAAGTCGGTTATCAAGAAGTGTGACCTGCTTATCACAGTCGATTCGGGCCCGCGACACTACGCGGTCGCATTCGACAAGCCGGTCGTCGTGCTGATGGGGCCGACCGACCCGCGCTACACCAATGCCAACCTCGAAAAAACCATCGTGCTCAGGGTTGACGATCTCGACTGCGCCCCCTGCCACATCAAAGAATGCCCCACCGACCACGAATGCATGACAAAGATAACCCCCGACATGGTCTTCCGCGCGGCAACCGAGTTGCTTGAAAAACATGTCGGCGAATAATGGTTA
>CBFDAY010000127.1:0-7427 GCA_965602895.1 uncultured bacterium | reverse complement strand
GAATAGTCCCGGGGCCAATAGGCAAACCGTGCAGGAGGAACAAGCATGAGCGGCAAAGAACAGGTCATGGCCGTCTTCAAAAGGGCACGCGCCTTTTGGGAGGCGAGAATTTTGATGAGCGCGGCGGAGCTGGACATTTTCTCGCTGTTGCTAAACGAGCCGAAAACGGCGGCGCAAGTTGCAGAGCGATTGCCCTCTGATCCAAGGGCCACGGAGATGCTCCTCAACGCGCTCGTCGCCCTCGGTATGCTGGAGAAAAAGGGTGGCGCCTTCCGCATCAGGCCCGGCCTCGAAAAATCCCTCTCAAGCTCTGCGCCGGAGACAATTCTTCCTCTTATCCTGCACATGGCACACATGTGGGAGGCGTGGGGCAAGCTGACCGAGATCGTGCGCGAGGGAAAGACGGACGAATCCCCGGAGACAATGGAAAGGGACGAAGAGGGTATGAGGGCCTTCATCGGCGCAATGCACACCATAGGGCGCGGCATGGCCGAGGGCGTCGTCTCGAAGCTGGACCTCTCCGGCAAAAAGAATCTGATCGACGTCGGCGGAGGCTCCGGCGTCTACACCATCGCGATGCTGCGCGCGGCCCCGCAGATGCGGGCCACCCTGTTCGACCGTCCGATGGTTGTGGATATCGCGCGACAGAAAATCGCCGAAGAGGGCTTGAGCGACCGCGTTGCGTTGGTGAAAGGCGATTTCTATAGGGACGACCTCCCCGGCGGACACGATATCGCGATGCTTTCGGCGATAATACACCAGAACAGCCCGAAACAGAACATCGGGCTTTACCGCAGGGTGTTCGATTCGCTCCAGCCCGGCGGCACGATTGTCATCCGCGACCACGTCATGAGCGACGACCACACCGAGACGGCCGAGGGCGCGTTGTTCGCCATCAACATGCTTGTCAACACGCCCGGCGGCGGCACCTACTCATTCGAGGAGATAAAGTCCGATCTCGAACAAGCAGGCTTTACCGCCGTCAACCCGCTCCACAGCGCCGAGATGGACAGCCTCGTAACCGCCGAAAAACCGGCGGGGTAGAACGGGAAAAGGAGTAGCACAAAGGCCACGGACAAATGCCCTGCGCATAAATCTGTACTACTCACGTTTAATTTCTTGAATTTCTGTCGTGATTTTCAAACAGTATCTTCTGTAAGTCCGACAATTGCAGGTTAATGAGGCGACGGGGACTGTCCCTATTTACGGAATCCCGTTTTTTGGATTCGTAGAATAGGGACTGTCCTCAGAGCCAATGTGCGGATTCCAAGCCTCTCAAAGGAACTCCTCGATCACTTTAACCACTTCTTCCGTCGCTTCGACGAAGGGGCTGTGGCCGACGCCGGGGATCACGTGAAGGCGCGAGCGGCGCAGTTTCGAGGCAAGCTTTCGGGCGCTCTCGATGGGCACGAGCACGTCGCGCTCCCCGGCTATGATCAGAGTTTGCGCCTCGATGCGGGAAAGCTCGGAGGAGATGTCAGCGTCTTTGAGGCAGTCAAGCTGGCGGCCTATCTGATCGTATTCGTCCCGGGTCGGCGAGAGCATCTTGGTCACTTCCTTTATCATGCCGTAGCCCCGCTCGAAGAAGGGCGGCGCAAACGCAAGCATACCCATCGTTTGCGTGTATTCCTCGGGCGAAAGACGATCCTTGAGCAGCCGCAGCGTGTCGAATAGCCAATCGCTGTAACGGCTGCGCAAAACCCCCGGCGTTACGAGCACGAGCTTGGAGACCGCTTCGGGATGGTCGAGCGCAAGCCGCAAGACGACGAGGGCGCCCATCGACACGCCGAGCAGCGCGGCCTTTTCTATGCCGGCGGCATCGAGCACCGCTTTTGCGTCGGCCGCCATCAGTTCGAGGGAAAGCTCTCCGTCGCCGGCGCCGGAGCGGCCAAGACCGCGAGGGTCGAAGGTGACAACGCGCATTCTTTCACCGAACATTCGCGGAAAAGGCCCCCAGATGCCCGAATGCGCTCCCAATCCGGGCACGAGCACGAGAGGCCCGCCCCCTCCGCGCTCCTCGTAGAAAATTCGCGCTCCCGCCGTTTCGACCGTTGGCATATTTCGTTCTCCTCCCCGCGAGCTGCGGCCACGGTTTCGTTCGCGCCATTTGGGATTATACACCGACAGGGCATATGTTTCACAGTGTCTCGCATTCGGTCATTCGGCGATTCCCCGATTATCAGGGGTCCCGGGGCAGTTTATCAGGCTGCGGGGACAAGTCGGCGGATAGCCGAAGTTCTTTGTCGGCTTGATTTTTCACATCACTAACGATATAATGGGGCGTCAAGAGACGGCGGCTTCCAAGCTCATGCGTCATGATTATATGAAAAACCGGCAAATGAAGAATTTGTGCGCGAAAGCTGGTTTTGATGACACGAAACACAAGAAGGTTCTTTCTCATTTCCTGCCTGTCGCTATGTTTAGTGCTGGCGGTCGTCCTGGCTGTGTTTAGCTCGATGGCTCCCGTCCTGCGGATGCTCTTCGGCCCATACCAGTTTTTCCTCGTCGGCGTCTGTGTGGGAGCGCTTTTAGCGGCGACCATCGCACTCGCATCGGACAGGGGGAAATGGACACATTACAAGCTTTATTTCCTCACGGTCATGACGAGTGTGTTCCTGCTTGTTGTGGTCAACCTGGTTGTTTTCAGGGCGCTCGGAGGAGAGCAGTTCATACGAAAGCTTGTAAAGGTCCTCTGGGTGGTTTTTGTCGCGCCGTAGAATGGCTGGAGAATAGGGGTGGGCTTTTTTTAGCGCAAGGAAGTATCGCAAAAAGGAGGCAACAATGGCACGTACCGTGCACTTAATCTTCGCCATTTGCTTGGCGATATCGATGGCATTGCTCAGCGGCTGCACCGACGCCGACGTAAAGAAAGCCCGGCGCTATCAGAAGGAGGGCGACTACGAGCAGGCAATTCAATATTACAAGACGGCGCTGGAAAAGGACCCCGAGAATCGTTCTGTCCGCTACAGTCTCATCGAGACATACGTGCTGCAATTGATGGAGTCGCCCAAGGAGCAGATCACGACGGAAATGGTGGAAAAAACCATGCTTGAAGCGCGCCCCGCGGCTCAGCCTCTGATGGATGACGCCAATATCAAGCGATACATTTCGATGATATATCAACTAATGGCCAAGAGGTACGCCGAAGAAGAAATGGATGAAAAAGTCGCAGAAAGCTGGGCCGAAGTAACCAAGATCGAGCCTTCCAATGCGGAGGGCCACTATAACCTTGGAGTGGCCCTTACAAAACAGGAGAAATACGAGGAAGCCTTGCCTCACCTTGAAAAATCCACTTATCTGAACCCCTATTTCATCAAGGGATACTATGCCATAGGCAACACGCTGGTGACCCTCGGACGCCCCGAAGAAGCCAAAGAGAATTATCTGAAAGCACTGGAGATCAACCCCGATGACGCCGAAATTCGGCATAACCTCGGAATCGTATACTCCCAGACGGGACAAACCGAAAAAGCAATCGAAGAGCTGGAAAAAGCGATCGATCTCGAGCCCGGCTTTTTCATCGCCTACCGCAGTCTGGCAACGGTCTATAAAGGCATGGGAAACACTCAAAAGACCCGGGAAGTCGACAAGAGATGGGCGGAATACGCCGAGGCTCACATCAAGTCCACGGAGGAAAACGAGCAGCAGGCCGAATCAGTGGGAGATTCAGGATAGTCCCAAGGCCCTCCGAGGCTCCGACGGCGCCGGGCCTATTTTCTGAAAAGGACCGCCTCCGATGAAAATAAAGCTGAACAAAAAGCAGATCGAGAATATCCGGCGGGAACTCAAGGAAACCGAGCGGCGAGGCTTTGAGACCGATGATGTCTCGCATGTGTTCCGAATGCTCCAATACTGGGCCAAGAGCGTCGGCGTCGGAGAAGCCAAGATCCAGTCGGTCGCTGAACTGCCCGATGGCTACCTTTGCCGGGTGAACTCAAAATTCCGCGAGTCCATGAAGGCCTTTCTGAAGCGCGTGCGAGAGCGCAGGCTGGAGAAGGGAGTGCAGCTGAAAAAAGAAAAGGAAATGCAGGCGACGGCGGAAAAATATGATCAGCTCATAAAGGAGTCGAAGGAGCTGAATAATCATCCAAAGGCGCCAAGTGAATCGGCCTGAACTCCAGTGCGCATTTATCTGAGAAAGGGGATCAAGAATGAAGCGCGGTTGGAAATGGATGTCTTTGTTAATTGGCGTTTTGCTGCTTGTCGGCTGTTCCCGCAGCGAACCGCCAATATTTAAGCTCATTCAGCTTATCCAAGAAGGCAGGCATGATGAAGTAATCGAGCTGGCCGAGAAACTCATCGCTGAGAATCCCGACAACTCGCAGGCGCACAGGTTTCTCATAAAGTCGGTGATGGCCAGGAGCGAAAGCGAAAAATACAGGAAAAAATATCAGGAACTCATCAAGGTAAATCCCGACGTGGCCGGGTACCACCTCGCTCTCGGGTATCTCCATGTACAGATGGAAGAGCTTGACGCCGCTCTTCCGGAACTCCAAAAGGCAATCGAGCTTAACCCCGATATCGAATACGCCCATTACATACTCGGCTGGATTTATTTCAAGCCTGAATATTCGGAGACGAACACAGAGAAAGGGCTGGCCGAGTGGAAAAAAGAGGAACAGCTTAACCCGAGATCGCTCGGAGCCCTTCAAGTATATGCGGACAGGGCCGACTACTATCTCCGGATAGGCGACCCCGATGCGGCCATCAAGGATTACGAAAAAGTCGCCATGCATGGATTCGCGCGAAACGACATAAAAGACGCTCGCGAGCTAATATCTCGGATCCGGAATCTTCGCGACGATTTGGCGCGCATGGAGGCTGAAGTCAAGAACAGCCCGGATGATCCCAAAATCCATTTCGAACTCGGCAAGATCCAGTACAAGAATTCAATGATCGAGCAAGCCATTGAAACATGGCTGAAGGCGGTCGAGATGGATCCGGATAATGCCGATCTTAGAAACTACCTGGGGAAAAGCCTCCTCGAAGACGGCCGGCACGCGGAGGCCGCGGAGCAACTGCAAAAGGCGATCGAGCTGGAACCGACGCTAACAACCTCATACTACAATCTCGCCGTCGCGGAGGAGTACCTCGGTAAAACCGGACCGGCGATCGAACATTATTCCAAATACATCGAACTCAATCCGATGGCGCCAAAACTGGACGCGGCAAGACAGAGAATCGCCGAGCTTAAGGAAGGGGATGGAACAGAGGAAGAGGGCTGATCGCCTCGACCTCACATCGCGGAATCCAGCACGGTCCCCCATCGATTGAAATAAGGGATCATGATCACAAATATCAGGTAGTACATGAACCCCAGGATCACCGCCGTATAGATGACGGTCACGATTGAGACGACCACCTTTTGCCATACTTCAAATCGGGGGCTCTTCCAGAGCAGAGGCAGACCGAAAATCGCCAGCGCAAGGAATATCGCCAGCAGCACAAACACCGGGTCGTAGTACCAATTTATTGTCTTCTCAACCAGCTCCGGCGGCAGCTCTGCGCCGCACTCATGACAGAACTTGGCTCCCGCCACAAGCTTCTTATTGCATTTCGGGCATCGCATGCTCGGGTACCATCCATGAAGGCGAAGGGCATCGATATCGTATTCATAAATGCTACCATCGATTCTTTCGGGTGTCAAACATTGCCGATCAAGCCGCGTCGGCCCGATAAGCGCGCGAGCGGATACGCGTAGAAGGGGCCTTTTTGTTCGATCGAATAGCGATAATCGGAGCCATGGAGGGAGAGATAGGGTTCCTGAGAAACGCCATGGCGCCTCCCGACCTCACAAGGGAGAAGTGCGCAGTCGGGAACATCGAGTCCAAGACCATCATGCTCCTTCGGAGCGGGGTCGGCCCGCACAACACTGCTCGCCGGCTCGCCGAAGCGGCAAAGCTGCGCGACCCCCAATGCGTGCTCTCGATCGGGTGCGCCGGCGCGCTGGGCGCCGACATTGAGGTCGGCGACGCGGTGATCCCCGACAAAATCATAGACGACGCATCGGCCGGAGCGACATATATTCCATCATCGGAACTCATTTGCACAGCGAAAGATTGCTGTAGAGAACTGGGCTTCCGCTTCCATTCGGGAGCGACCGTGTCGACATCCGAGGTCGCGGCGACTATCGAGGCCAAAGAGAGTCTGGCCGCAAGACACGGCGCCATCGCCGTCGATATGGAAACCGCGCAGGTGGCCGCGTGGGCCAAGATGATCGGGGCGCCAATGCTCGCGCTGCGCACGATCTCCGACACATCAGCCGACCGGATCCCGCCGGAGATCGGATCAATTATTGATCCTCGCGGGAAACTCCGCCCCGCCAAGGCGCTCGCCCTTTTTGGCCGCAGGCCGAAGCTGCTTACGGAAGCTGTGCGGCTCAAACGAAACATGAACCGTTCGCTGCAGGCCCTGGAAAGAATCGTGCTCGCGTTGTTGCAGAAGATCTGACTCTCGCCCCCCTGGAAAGGCAAATATTTGACTCAACGCCAGGCCCGCCTGTGGAAAAAGCTGAAAACACATGCGCATTGACTGATTGGGCCCTGCAACATCTTGCGCCATAAGAATTCGTTTGACAAATCAAGGGGGCTGCAGTATAATTTGTATAAGCGATAATGCCAGTTTCGCATAATCGGAATTTGCCGTAGAGAAGGGGGCAAAGTAAAATGAGGAAATGGTTTTTCGCAGTTTGCGCCGTTGCTCTCATGATTTCGGGTTGTGTCACCATCCCGCCCAGCGACGCCGTGATAAGTTCGGCGCTCCCAAAGATACATGGGCCGGAATCGGGTTATACCGGCGCCGGTGATATCGGAGCCCACGATTGGACCGACGATCAGGCTCGGACCGCTCTTTGGCTCCGCAGGAATTTCCCCGAGCGATGGGCCGAGGTTCCGTTCCCGTTCCTCACCTTCTTCAGCTACAACATACATCACGACAGGCAACAGCTTATGCCTTTCGAATTCGAATATTATTTCGCCAATATGCGCGACCCCTACCTGCAGGTGCGCATGTTCTCCCTCGAGGCCCGCGACCGCAACCGCACGCGCCGGAACGAGGTCCTTATCAAGGAGGCCGCTGAGAAAGCAGCCGCTGAGAAGGCTATAACGGGAGAAGTCTCCGAACTTTCCGACCGGGAGGTCACGAAAAAGCTCGAGACCGTTTTCCCTTGACCCATCCCAACACTGGTCCCAAGAAGCGGGAAGCCTCAGTTGCTTCCCGCTTTTTTTATTGGACGAATGACGGCGACGCATGTATAATCTTGTTCTAAGGAAGCCCTTTATCTTTGTCCTTGTATTCTCCAATGGAACAGTACGGCGAGAACTCGTCTAACCGGCGGAAATGTCCGAAGACACCCGACATAAATTGCTGGAAGTCGCTGCGGCGGTGGTGATCAGCCTGGCCTTTTACCTGATCGCCCAAACGTCTCC
>CBFDAY010000126.1:0-7471 GCA_965602895.1 uncultured bacterium | reverse complement strand
ACCTCTGTCAGTATTGATCTCGGTGTCTCTGTATCTCACTGAAACCAACTCCACCTCCATGCCTGATTCGAGTTCACGGTAGGGTCCCACCCTGAGCTTGCCGGTAACAGTCACGGACTCGCCCGTCCGGCGGGCCTCTTCGACAAGCCTATAGGCTTTTTCTATCGTGGCCGGATTGAAACCTTCTTCGCTCGCCATGATTTGATAATTGGCGGACGTGCCGATGGAGAAGATCCACGTGCGATAGTCATCGCCCCGGGGCGGCGAATTCTCGAGTACCGGCGCCGTAATTTGAATGTACTTGTTCCTGAATTGATCGGGATTGGCGATGACGGTCGCCGTGTCGACCGCGATAGGCGTCGAGGCGCATCCGGCCAAACAAGCCAGAAGAGTGAAAAGGAGAATAAATCTTGCCTGCACTGGGTGCACACCTCTCTTCCTGCGAAGATTATAGGATAGCGCGTCGCTCTAGTCAATTCTGATAAGGAAAGCGCCCAAAGGCAAGGATGCATAGATAACCGTATAGAAAGCGTGCTCCCGCCTCGCGGACAAAGAAACGGTATATGGGCGCCCTATTCGGTTGGGGCGGCGCCTTTGCGTTTGCGAAGCGAGCCAAACAGCCCCGCGGGTTTTGCCGCCTCCTGTTCGGTGGGTGCTTTTCGCCTCTCGAGGTTTTCGACGCCGGCGCGCTCGATGAGGATCGAGGCGATATTCGGCATCTCTACAGGCATGATGTAAAATCTGCCGGCGGCATCGGAATAGTCTCTAAGCGGGTAGCCTTCGACTTTTTCGCCGTCCGCGAATGTGACCTCGACCAGCTCCTCTCGGTTTACCATTTCCGCCGGGATATCGGCCTTTGAATCCGCAGCTTCCTGCAGGAAGAATATCGCCTTCAGGTCGGCGAAGTTTATTATGGTGATTTCCTCGGTGGTCTCCTCGGCTTCCGCGGCATCAGACCTGAGCAACTCGAATGATGGCATTCCTATATCCCACGTCACCGGGGTTCCACGCATGGTGCGGCCGTCGAGGAAGCGGGCAACGATCTCTTTTTGGGTCTCGGGATTGGAAAACAACAGGATGAACTCGCCAATTCCGATCAGATCCTTGTCGGAGAGCGGCACTTTCTCGATCTGCTCGATTTCGTTGACCTTGACGGGCTGCCCCTTCAGCGGATGAATGCCGATTTCCGTGCGTTGCTCGGTTGTTTTTGCCGCGATTCTGCAATGTATCGGCGAGACCGAGTCGTGATCGAAGCGAATGTCTGCCTTGGGTGAGCTCCCGATGGTTAGAACGTTCTTGTCATGAAGCGAGCCAATGCGCTTAAGGTTCACGTTTTTCATATTTGAATCCGTCGGGTCCTTTATCACCACAAGCTCGCCCAGGAATATCTCACTGGCGGGACGCATCCTGTACAGCAATACGGCGATGACTATGACAACGGCGGCCAACAGGGGGATCACAACGTAGCGCGACGTGGGGCCGGAGAATGTATCCCGGAGCGATGTCATCACCGGTCCGAGGCCTTCCTTGCGCTCTTTTTCTTCTTTCGCCAGTTGATCTGTAAGCTCTTCGAAGGTCATGCGTCTTGCCTTGACCTGTCCCACTCCGGTCTGCGGCAACAGCTTTTTCCCCCAACGCACGCGGTCGTGGCTGAAGGTCAGACGCAGGGGTATGTAGACCGGCAATACCTCTACTTCGGGGTCGTCCGATTTGAAGCGGATGCTGCCCTCATAAGCTGTCTCCAGCGAAAACGATTCGGGCAGTTGGACTTCCTGATCGACGGAGATTCGTATCTCGGCCGCCAGTTTGGTGCCTTTGCCGAACACTTTGCTCTCGACTTCGATGCCCGGGGGCAGCTCAAGGGAAAGGTCGTGCGTTATGCCTTTCGGGTCGGCTTCCTTGTTGAGAAACAGCGTGATGATCTTGCTTTCTTTTTTCCCCGGATCGAGCGGCCCGAAACCGAGCGGTTTTGCGGGTCGGGTGAGGCCGGGCGGGCGGGCTTCGGTCGCGATGATTCCCCTTTCCTGTGCGTCGGCCAGCAAGCCCTTCGGTTTGGGCTCCTCGGCGACCGGCTCTTCAGGCTCCAGTTTTGGCGGGATTATTGCAGTCTTAAAACTCACGGCGCCGGGCACGATCTCCAGGGCCGTCCCCGCGATCGGCTGAAAAGAAATGACGCCGCTGTATTCGCCGGGGTCGACCTCGAAGGCCAGCTGGAACTGCTGCTTCCACAGCTGTCCCGAAGACCTGACGCGCTGCGGAGTGATGTTTGCCTGTATCTTCTGGCCGGGATCATTGCGATTTATAAGGCGGGCCGAGACAAAGAATTCCAGGCCTGCGGCGCCCGGATGTCTGGGCTCGAAGGTCAGCATGACCGTTTTATTGACGTTGCCGTCTTCGAAAGATCCGAGGGCTATATCTGGTTCCTTTACCGCGACCCTGAAGGTCGTGCGGCGAGCCCACATGACGAAATCTTCAATGTTTTTGCTTTCGGTTTCGCTCAATGGAGCGTCGTATGCGAACCACTCGTTCCCCGGCTCGAAGTCTGTATGTTCTTCTTTGAGCTTGTCCAGGGTGATGAAGTTGTTGCCGATCACCTCGGGCGGATTGTCCTTATCGTCGCTGAGCCACAGCAGCACACGCTCGCGATCCGGATTCTTATCAAAGAGGTAGCGAAGCTCCAAAAGCCCTTTCTCGAGGCCGCGATTGATGTAGGTGGCGTAATCGGTCGGGTATAGTTCGTCGATGCGGTTTTGCAGGTTGACAAGATCGGTCTTTCCACGGATATGTTTGCGCTCGACCAGCGTCGCTTGCTCGCCGAAAGTGATGAGCGCCACGTTGTCTCCGACCGTTGCCCGCGCGATCGTACGCTTGGAGAGTTTCTTGACGTCGTCAAAGACATCCTGCATGCTGGTCGAAATATCTATGACTATTACATAGTCTTTCCCCAAGTCTGCGCGCACGGCATCCTGCTTGAATAAAGCGAAAGCGAGTACGAGGATGAGCGCTGTGAGGATGTATGTCGCCTGGTACACCAGTTTTTGTTTTTGCATAGTCGCCATTTTCCTCATTTCTCGAATCTGGTGAAACGGATCGCGTCTCGCCTATTGTTTCCGGGCTATTGGACTTCGCCGCCCAAATGGCCATCGAAGCCGCCGCGGATTGGCTTCCTGGTTAATCTATGGACAAAAGCGATGCATTTATGGAAAAGATTCTATTATCCCAAAATGATTTTAGCATAGCCGAGACGAATTTGCAAGCAAAAAGCCTTAGCGCATAAGGGGTTAGAATATGTCAAATTTGTTCCGTCGGCCACTACACGCATTGTTTTCCCCTGCCGGACGAAGCGCTTTTCCTAGTCGATGATTGCCACCGGTCTGGCCCAGCCCGCGCTCGCGCCCGCAATCTTTACCGGGAAACACGCCACTTTGAATCCGTGTGTCGGCAAAAGATCGAGGTTCGCCAACTTTTCCAGGTGGCAATACTCGCGCTCGATACCCGCGAAATGCGCCTCCCAAAGAAGCGATTTATCGCCGGTTTTTGCAAAATCCTCAGCCATCCGCCCAAAAGGACGGTCGAATCCCCATGCGTCGATTCCCATGATTTTGACGCCGCGATCGATGAGCAAGAGCGTAGCCTCTTTTCCCATGCCGCAACCTTTGTTCGGATATTCCGGCTTGCCCCAGAACCTGTCCGTTCCCGTCATGATAAGCGCGATGTCGAGCGGCCTGATCGAATACTCGATTTTTTTCAGCGCTGTCTCGATGTCGGCGGCTTCGATGCGTTCGCCGTCGTCTTTGTGGCGCATGTCG
The DNA here is from genome assembly GCA_965602895.1 of uncultured bacterium. Classification (GTDB taxonomy): domain Bacteria; phylum Abyssobacteria; class SURF-5; order SURF-5; family SURF-5; genus CBDUSG01. The sequence continues at coordinate 3,662 of CBFDAY010000126.1, read as the reverse complement.
AGCACGAACGCGTCGGAAAAACACCACTCGAGCGGAACTTGGTCGATAGTGCGCGCGGGCTTCCCCTCGCTGGTGGGGAAGAAGTGGAATGGGGCGTCGAGATGCGTGCCGGTGTGTGTGATGAGCGTAACGCGGTCGTTCGCCCAGCCGAGCCCTTCGGGCAGGTCCTCTTTGGAGCAATTGAAGATAGACTGCATGACGAGCGAGCCGGCGGCGTGATCCTGCCGGTCGATCTCCGGCACCCATGTTTCGCTGGGGCTTTCTTCGATGGGCACGCTGAGGTCGATAAGTCGCATGTTTGATCCTCCGGCTTCGGCCCGGGTTTTATTCCGCCGCCTTTTCACCGGCCAGGTAACCGGTCAGCGCGGCGACCCCGAATCCACACTTGTCGCTCACGTAGTCGTATTCTCCGATGATCGAGCCGGCCGCGAAAAGGTTTTCATAGGCAGGCTCGCCGAAGGCGTCCAGGGGACGGAGCGAGGAGTTCACATGGAGGCCGCACGAGAGGAAAGGCTGCCTCTTTTCGGCGTCCCAATCGAGAAGATCACGGATGTACTTTTCGTCGACGCGCTTGTTGTCGGCGAACAGGGGCAGCCCCAAAAGCGGCTCCTTCGGGAAATCGTCGGCAACGAGCCCGCCGGCTCCGAATTTGCCCGTGGCGATGACATAGCTTTTTGCCGTCGCAGTGCGCCGGGATTTCATGCTTTTAAGCAACAGGTTCCGCACGAGTCTGCCGTCGCACTCGACTTCCACGGCTTCGGCGGTGACAGCGCGCACGCCGCTCTTTCGAACAGCGGTATCGAGGGAGGTTTGAAGCCTGTGGCCGGGCGCCGAGAAATTCGGCGAAATCATTTCAAAGACCTCTGGCTCCAGTTCGCCGCTGAGCCTCTCGAAGGCTTCCGGGTGGTTATCGAGGCCGATGACCGGAGGCAAAGCGATGTGGGTGACACCCGGTTGTATCTGTTTGCGGAGCGCGTGGGCAAATTCTTCGACTGCGCGTGTGTCGTCAAAACGTCGTGCCGCGTTGAAAGGGGTCGTTGGCGATGCATCGGTGGAACGCGTTATGTCGATCTCGGCGACATCGATCCGGGATAATGACTGCGGCGAGTGCAGCGAGGAATGCTTCTCCATGGCCAGCCTGCAGGTCCGGAAGCGGAAATGGGACAGCCCACTCAAGCCGACGAGCAGCAGATGCGCGTCGCGCATTTGGCTCAGGTCGCCGCCGACGAGCGAGGACGGTGCAAACGCGCAGAACTTGACCGTTCCCATAACCGTCGCCAGCGCCATATTACGATCGTGTGAACCCCGGAATCCCGGAATCTTCTCGAACAGGAAATCAAGCGCCTCGCGTATCCGGGAACGGAGAGGTTCGATGCCCCCGCCTGCGACTATCGAGTAAGGATGAAGCGGATTGGAGTGGAGGATATCCTTCAGCCGGTCACTTATTGTCGGCAGCGTATCCCATCCGTCCAAGGGGAGAAATTCAGTGGGACCGGCCACGTCAATAGTGCCCGACGACATTGCGCTGGAGCCGTGGCCCTTGCGGACAAGCAGTACTTCGCGCCCCTGTGCGGCCGCTTTGAGCGCCGCCGCGGCCCCGGCCATTCCTCCGCCGACAACTATGACATCAGCCTCCATCGGAGGTGTACCTCTTCGCCGCGAGCAGCTCCTCAAGGTTTGCCGAAAGGAAATGCGCGGCCCGGTTTATCTCTTCCTGCGCCAGCGAGAGTCCCGAGAGCGCGGGAAGCTTGCCCTTCCAGCGCTCCTTCAAGAACTCTATCGCGATCGAGTTCGTTTCGTCCGAGCCCAGATGCAGCTCTTCGCCGAGTATACACGCTGCGACCAATGTGCAGCGTCGTCCCTGACACGGGCCGGCCCCCAGCCGCGTTCTCCTGCGCACGTCATCGAGCGTGCGCGCCCACTCGTGACGGATTACGTACCTTATCTCCGCCTCGGTGACCGATTCGCACTGACAGATTATCGAATGGGCGGAGCCCGGCGGTCCTTCCGCAAGCACCTTGGAATACTCGGCGCCGTAACGCTGATAGAGTCTTTGGAGAACGAATGCCGGCATCCCGTGTTCGCGGGCCGCCTCGCGAACGTCAACCTCGCTCTCGCCGCCCGGCAGCGGCTCCTCATGGGTGCGACATTTTTCTTTGATTCCCAATTTTTTGCAGATCACGTCGGCCGCGTGCTCCGACATCAGCCTGTAGCTGGCAAGCTTGCCGCCCGCGATTGAAAGCAGGCCTTTGATGCCGTCGCTCTCTTCGTGGTCGAAAATCTCGTGCTCGCGCGAGAGTTCGTCCTCGTTTTTGCGCCATTCGTAAAGCGTCGGCCGCACGCCCGCGAAGGTGCGGATGATCCGCTCCCGGCGAATTGAGGGAAATACGCGCTCTATCCCCTCGAGCAGGTACTGTATCTCGTCGCGCGTAACCCTCACGTTGTCGAGGTCGCCGTAGTAATCGTCGTCGGTTGTTCCCACGAGGGAAGTGTTCTCGTAGGGGAGCACGAATATGCTTCTGCCGTCGATCGTTTCGGCTGTTATTGCGACGTTTGAGAGCCGTCGATCGAACACCAGGTGTACGCCTTTGGCGGGGCGGATTTTCACGTTGGCGTACGCCATGCGGGCCACCTGGGGCGACCACGGGCCGCCGGCGTTGAAGACGATGCGCGCGCGCACCTCCTCGTGCTCGCCGGTCAGGGTGTTGCGCAGCCGGGCGCCGACCACACGCCGGCTCTCGTCTATCAGGAGCTTTTCAGCTACGGTGTGGTTGCGTATCTCGGCGCCGTGGCGGTGCGCGGAAAGCACGTTGAGAATACAGAGCCGAAACGGGCTGCAGCCCCATTCGTCCATTGTGACTCCGCCCACGATCTCGTCGGTCAGTCCCGGCTCGAGCTTGAGCGCATCGGCGCGGGTCAGGCGAGTGTGCGGGCGGCCGTTCTTCAATTCGACGAACCGGTCGTAGGCCTCCATGAAAGTTTCTATGAATTCGATATTGTATTTGTCCCCTTTAAGCACCGGAAATATGAAGGGGATTCTGAAGAGAAGGAACGGCGCTATATTCTGGATGTAGCCCGAATCGATGCAAGAGGTACGGGTGGTTTCGATGTTGTATTCAAGATAGCGCGGCCCGCCGTGGATCATGCCGCTGCATGTGCCGGTGGCGCCGCCGGCGAAGTCCTTTTTCTCCGCGAGTATGGTCTTCAGTCCGCGCATCGCGCAGTCGCGCGCAATGCCCGAGCCGTTAATGCCGCCGCCGATTATGAGTACGTCGTAGTGTGACATATGTTTGCTCAGAGAAATGCTGTCCCATTCGCCCGTATGCGAGGTGTGCGACGATGTCTTTCGAGCATTGTATGCAATACTATCTCCCGGCGAACCGGAGCAAAGAGAATTTGAAGAGAGCCATGGACGGGTTGCGGGAGATTGTGTGTAACTTCCCCATATGCTTGAATTTTAGCGCAATATGGGGGCGGATGTCAAACACCTTCCGGGGCCCGGGAATGTCGTCGGCTGACCTGGGGAGGCGCGAAATAGGGGATTTCCATGCGGCCGGGGCTTTTGGGGACGGCCAGGCGCGCACGCGGCCGAATCTTCGCATCCATTGCTAGTGTCGTGTCAACCGTATATTGCGGGTTTCAGCGAGCCGAGAAGCGGTTAG
>CBFDAY010000125.1:0-7477 GCA_965602895.1 uncultured bacterium | reverse complement strand
CGTCGCGTTCCCATTGAAGTATTGACCGTGCTGTGTTATAATCGCTCCGCCTTTTGTTTTTCGGTCGTGTGCGGCGGAAACGGCGTTTTCGCGGTGCAGTGGGACATCACCCGGTCCGTTCGGCGACGCATCCCGAGCGGCGAATAAGCCTGGCGATTTTGCTCAATCATTCATGTAGATTATCTGGAGCAAGGAAGGGTGTTTGGTTCGGATTCCGAATATCGACCGCCGTACTCGAAGCTGAAAATTCAGAGCGGAGGACCGATCCGCTGCGCGCGAGCGCTGCGAAAGACATCCCGAAGCGTGAAGAAGCTTTTCATTCCCGTCATTTCGATTATCGCCCTCATGTTGCCGCTCGGCTCCTTGGCGGAGGCGCGACAAGGCCGCGCCGACGTCCTCACGTCCGGGTTGGCAAGCACGGGTGAACCCGTGTATTTCTCGGGCGACCGCTTCACTTACAATTTGAAAAGCCATATCGTAACCGGAAGCGGCGCCGTGGAGGTCGTCCAGAGCGACAGCATGCTCCGCGGCGAGAGGGTCACCATCGATCTTGCTACGAGCGTGGCGGAGATCGAGGGAAATGTCGTGGTCACCCGCTTCGGCGACACCGTGACGGGCGAGAAGGGCGTGTACGACTTCGAAAAAGGGGGAGGCGTATTCTACAAGGCCCGCGGGGAGTCGGAGCCATGGTATGTTGCCGCCGACAAGGTCGAGCGCGAGATGGGCGGGCAATACACGGTCGAGCGGTCCTCTCTGACCACGTGCGACCTGCCGAATCCTCACTATCGTCTGTCTGCGAGCTCGACCACCGTTGTTCCCGACGACAGGGTCGTCGCGCGCAACCTCTTTCTTTATGCCGGCCCGGTTCCGATATTCTACCTTCCTTACTATTCGCACAGACTTGACACGGGTCGCCCGCCGGTGGAATGGCGCGCCGGCAACCAGAGCGATCTGGGGACCTACGCGCGAATCGGCTATAACCTCGAGTTGGGCGAGCGGGTACTGCTCAATCCGCACGTGTGGGGCTTTACGGAGAGCGGGGTCGGGGGCGGGCTCGACGGGCGTCTTACATTGTTCGGGGGCGACGGGCGCGGCAGGTTCGACTCGTTTTATATTTCCGACAAGAGCGACGACAACACAGACGACGTCGGCGTGGAACAGGACCGGGGGAAGGTCGATTTCTATTATAGGCAGGAACTCCCGTATGATCTGACCGCGCTCGTTCAGGCGGAGTACATCACCGACAGCGAGTTCCTCAAGACGTTTGACTTCGAAGATTTCTACGGGCGGGAACTGCCGGAGACATTTGTCAACCTGGAGCGCACGACGGAGCACAGCGTCATATCCTTTACTATTCGCGAGAGGCTGGTGGATTACATCGAGGACGTCGACCGGCTGCCGGAGCTCAGGGTCGAGCTGCTCGAACAGAGGATCGGCGACACGGGTTTTTTCTTCAGCGCGACGAACGATATTGCATATCTTGACGATGAGGTGGGAGACTTCCAGAACACGCGCAATTTCAGCCGGGCCGAGCTCAGGCATCCACTGCGTCTGTGGGACCGGCTCGAGATTGTGCCGTTCGTTGAGGGCGACGCCACATACTACTCCGAGACGCTCGTCGAGGACGATGAATACCGGCTCTCCTGGGACAGCGGTTTCGTGGCACAGTCGAGATTCCACAAGGTATACGGTTCGCCGTTCGCGCAGTATGCGGCGTTCCGGCATCTTGTCGTCCCGACCGTGACGTACCGCTTCAGGCCCACTCCCGACGTGGAGCCCGAGGAGCTTCCGGGATTTGATTCGATCGACTTCATCGACCGCGCAAACGCGCTTGAGATCGAGCTTAAGAATTATCTGCAGGCAAAACGCTCGGACGGACGGATTATTGACTTTGCGGAGTACAATTTCACGGCCGGGCTGGAATTCGACGATGGCAACGACAAGTTCGCGACCCTGGAAAACGAACTCCTGATACGGCCGGTCCCGAACTGGGAATTGGCATTGAAGACGTTCAACGACTTCACGGACGAAAGGCGCACCGATCTGGTGAGCGGTGTCGTCAGGTACACCAAGCCGGAGTCGTTCAAGGCTTCCATCGGCCTGATCCACGAAGACACGACGCTCAAGCCTTTTGACACGCAAGCGATGTATTCCATGAGCAGGGCGTTCGGGCCGCTTTGGCGCGTGGGGTTCGAGCAGCATTACAGCATAAGCAGCAGCGATTACACTTACCAGGAGTTCTGGGTGTGGCGCGACCTCCATTGCTGGGAGGCCCTTCTGCGCGTCAGGGACAGGCAGGAAGCCACCAGCGTTGAGATATTGTTCAACATAAAGGCGTTCCCGATGAGAAGGATCGAGAACAAAATCGCATTGAATCCGATTGGGGAGAATCATCCATGGCCAACGCGTTGGTGACGGGCGGCGCCGGGTTTATCGGGTCGCATCTTACGGAAGAGCTGCTGGAGCGGGGTTCCCGGGTGACGGTACTGGACGACCTCTCGACCGGCGGCCGCGAAAACCTCAGGCATCTCAAGGGCAACGAGGATCTCAAATTTGTGCTTGGGACGGTACTGGATTATGACGTGGTCGACGACCTTGTCTCGCAGGCCGATGTCGTTTATCACATGGCGGCTGCGGTGGGGGTTCGTTATGTGATAGATAACCCGCTCGCTTCTTTGCGCACAAACACGAAGGGCACCGAGAACGTTTTCGAGGCGGCCAACCGGCACAAGCGCAAGGTGGTGCTCGCATCCACATCGGAGATATATGGAAAGAACGAGAAGGAGAGCCTGAGCGAGGACGACGACAGGGTGCTCGGCACGACCTTTATTTCGCGGTGGGGCTATTCGTGCTCTAAGGCCTTCGACGAGTTCCTGGCCCTGGCGTATTGGCGCGAAAAGAAACTTCCCGTGGTGATTCTGAGATTCTTCAACACGTGCGGGCCGAGGCAAACGGGCGAGTACGGGATGGTCATCCCGCGTTTCGTAAAGGCCGCGCTGCTGGGGCATCCCTTGCAGGTTTTCGGCGACGGCAAGCAGGAGCGCTGTTTCTCCTATATTGATGATATCGTGCAGGGCACGCTCGCCCTGGCCGAGCATCCAAAGGCGGAGGGGGAGGTCTTCAATCTCGGTTCGACCCAGGCGACGACGATCGAGGATCTGGCGCAAAAAATAGTTGAGATGACCGGTGGCTCGTCCACTATTGAATATGTCCCCTACGAACGGGCGTACGAGAGGGGATTCGAGGATTTGCGCCGACGCGTTCCGAACATCGACAAAGCGAAGCAGCTGGTCGGCTTCGAGCCGAAAGTCTCCCTGGATGACATATTGCGTCTGGTGATCGAATACTTCAAAGAGTAGGGCGCCGCGGACGGCACGGCTGTCTTTGAGCGGTTGGAGCAACCATGAGGGTATTGATAACAGGGATCGCCGGTTTTGCCGGATCGCACCTCGCCGAGCTTCTGCTCGAGGAGGGCGCGGAAGTGCATGGTTCCCTTTTTCCGGAAGAGCCCACGCGGAATGTGGAGCCGTTCAGGCCGCATCTCAGGCTATCCATTTGCGATGTCCGCGACGCCGAAGCCGTCCGAAAACTCGTTGCCGAGGCAAAGCCCGATGAGATATATCATCTGGCGGCCGTTACATTTATTCCCGAGTCGATCGACGATCCGCGCCTGACTTACGACACGAATCTTTTTGGAACAATGAACGTGCTGGAGGCGGCGAAAAAGCTCGCCGACGCCCCCCGCGTCCTTTTCGTGGGATCGGCCGATGTGTATGGGACGATCAGGAAGGAAGAGAATCCGGTGGACGAGGGGGCTCCCCTGAGGCCCGCAAACCCCTATTCCGTCAGCAAGGTCAGCGCCGACATGCTCGCATACCAGTATGGCCTTTCCAATGATATGCATATCATCCGAGTGCGGCCGTTTAATCACACGGGCCCGCGGCAATCGCCTCGATTTGTGTGTTCCGACTTTGCGCGCCAGATTGTCGAGGCCGAGAAAGGCCGGCATGCATCCGAGATATCGGTAGGCAACCTGAAACCGAGGCGCGATTTTACCGACGTCAGGGACGTGGTGCGCGCCTATCGCGACGTTCTCAGGGGCGGCGAGCGCGGCGAAGCCTACAACGTTTGTTCGGGCAGCTCGGTGAGCGTGGGGGAGATATTGGATATGCTGATGTCCATTTCCGGGCTGCGACTCAATATTGCCGAAAACCCCGACCGTTTGCGCAAGACCGACGTGGAAGAGGCCATTGGCGATTACGGCAAGATAGAAAAGGCCGTCGGCTGGCGGCCGTCAATTCCCATTTTGAAGACGCTGGAAGACATGATCGATTATTGGCGAGGGATCAGCTAAAGGAGGCTCTTTTGTCGGCAAGAATCCTGATTACCGGCGGGGCCGGCTTTTTGGGGTCGCACCTTTGTGACCGTTTCATCGGCGAGGGGCACGAAGTCGTGTGCATCGACAACCTCATAACCGGCAATCGCGACAACATCGCACATCTTTTCGGCGATCCGAAGTTCAAGTTCATTCATCACGACGTGACCGAGTATCTCTATGTGGCGGGGCCTCTTGACTATGTTCTTCATCTTGCCTCGCCGGCCAGCCCGATCGACTATCTTGAGCTGCCGATCCAGACCCTGAAAGTCGGCGCGATGGGCACGCACAAAGTGCTCGGCCTGGCCAAAGACAAGAAGGCCCGTTTCTTTCTTGCTTCGACTTCGGAGGTTTATGGTGATCCTCTCGTGCATCCTCAGCCCGAATCATACTGGGGCAACGTGAATCCCATCGGGCCTCGCGGGGTTTACGATGAGGCGAAGCGTTTCGCCGAGGCCCTCGTGATGGCGTATCATCGCGTGCACAAGATGGAAACACGAATAGCCCGCATCTTCAACACTTACGGGCCGCGGATGCGGCCTCAAGACGGTCGCGTGGTGTCCAACTTCATTATGCAGGCTCTCAGGGGCAAGCCGTTGACGGTCTATGGCGACGGATCGCAGACGCGAAGCTTTTGCTATGCGGACGACCTTGTGGAGGCGATTGCGCGCCTGCTGTTTTCCGACGAGACTCAGCCCGTGAATATCGGGAATCCCTTGGAAATGTCGGTTCTGGAGCTGGCAAAGCTCGTGCAGGAAATCTCCGGCTCCGAGGTTGGGATAGTGATGGAGCCGCTTCCGACGGACGATCCGAAAGTCAGGCAGCCCGACATTTCGCGCGCGCGCGAGATTTTAGGGTGGGAGCCCAGCGTGGATCTGCGCGAGGGCCTTGAAAAGACCATCAACTATTTCAGGAGCGCCAAGTAGCGAATCGCCGGCGCATTGGGCCGCCACGGAGAGGGAAATGGGCAAAAAAGAGAAAAGTCCCGGCGGAGAAAGACGAGAGTACATCAGGTACGCGTGCAAGACGGAACTGAAGACCATAATCGACTTCAATCCCGACGTGGCGCGTCGTGCGACGGGCAAGCTCCCGCCGATCGTGTTCCGTCGGGGGGAGAAAGGCGCCGTTAGGAACATCAGCCTAAGGGGTATCGCAATCGAATTGGAGCACATGTTGGCGCAGGGTATGACGTTGAAGATAGCTCTCGAAAATCCCATAACGCCTCCCATTCAGACAGGCGCACGCGTAGTCTGGGCGAAAAAACTTCCGGGACGAGATGGGGGATACCTTATGGGCCTGTCGTTTCGCTACATGAGGGAGAGGCACCGCCGAAACCTGGAAAAGCTCGTCCAATTCTTGCATTCAATTCCGGAGTAATCTCAGCGATAACAGGAAAAGGGAGGGGTCTGGGTGTGTTTTTGCCCCCGCTTTTTGTTTCCCCGAGCGACGGGCTTTAGGAGCGATTCGGGGTTTGCCCGCGCTCTTCTCGCAGGCCTGATATGCCGCGCGGTTTCAAGGCATGACGCGTCTATTGATTTTTGTTTGAAATGAAGCCGGTGTACCACTGCAGCAGTTCATTGATTTCGAAGCGGATGGCTTTTTTCCTGCCGTCGGTAACCTGGTAGAAAGGGATATCGACTTTATCCAGCCATTTATAGATCTGTTCCACGGGCACGCCGAGCGTGTCGGCGGCGTCGGACACGGTGAGCAGCTTTTTGCCGCTGCGATCTTCCTCTCGCCGGAGCCATATACGTCTTTCCAGCGCTCTTTGGTCGTCATCCACTGGAACATCCGAGCTGCGCCTGTCTCTCATGCGCCTGTTGAATTTCCTCTTATCGCTCGAATCGGCTGTGTCCCTCAGCAGAATCTTCCCGGATGTCTTTGAGCGCGCTTCCGCCCTCGCCCCGCCCCCGGCGATGGCGCCGGGCAACTCTATGTGCGGAACCTGCACGGGAGCAACGGAGGCAAGCAACTTCTTGTCGAGGCTGATATCTTCGGCCAGATCCTCCAGCCCCAATTGTCCTGATGATTCCTCGTCGGGGTCCGGCTCGGGATATTGAGCCTCCAGGTTGGAAGAAGGGGATCTGACAGTGAACAAAATGAGTAGGGCGCTCAGAAAAAACACGAAAAGGATGGATGTTAAAAACTCCGCCAGCAACTCGATCGGCATCCGGCTTTCTCCCCTTTTTCTTGGCTGCTAACCTGCAAGAGAGTCGAATAATTCGGCCACATCGTTGAGAAAAACGATGACGCCCATCCAGATAGAGCTTTTGTTTATCCACACCAACGCTACAGCGACAAACGCGCAGACGTAGAAGATAAGAGCCCTCACCGTTCTTTTTCTGCCCGCCTTACTCATCCGGCTCCCGCCCGATCATTGGATCCGTAGTTTATTCTACATTTTTCAGCCGCACAAATCAATGCGTCGGCTTTTCGTCCTTGGCGAGCTACTCATTAGCGGATCGATTGCTGTGGGCGGCCGACTCGAATCGTTCTCTTAGAATTCTCGCGAAACGATGTCCGTATATGAGATCGAACGTCTCCTCCTTGCCCGGGAAAAGGCGGAGCACGGTTCGCCTGGTCGCATTGATCAGATCCAGCGCCTCATCCACCGTCAACCTTTCCTGGGCGAGCACTCCCGCCGTGAGGTCCACGATGACCCTCAGGCGGCGCATCCTTTTGTTTTCATCCGCGACACGGTCGGGCGATCTCATTTTTTTGATCCTTTATGTACCGAGGGCGACCCAAAGGCGCCGCGTCACCGCCGCATGCGGCGCAACGATTGTCTCACGGCAGCGGGAACGCCGACCCGGCTTGCTCCCGTTCGGCAGACTCTTCGGGGGATTTGTTCCCAGTGATGTCATAATCGAAATGCCCGGCTTGCTCCGGGGGCTCATTTCGCGGAGCTTTAAATGTTATCTAATTTTCTGGATTGTCGAGCTGCTCTGTGAATTCATCCTCCGCGAAGTCGTCTTCCAGAGGAGCAGGCTTTTCGTAAAGCTCATCCTCCGATATCCGGTCTTTGAGGTCCTCTGCCTCTTCGGCCGATTCCTCTTCGATGGCAGCCGCTGCCTTGTGAACTCTTAGCGTTCTCTCGAAGGC
>CBFDAY010000124.1:0-7505 GCA_965602895.1 uncultured bacterium | reverse complement strand
CCGCCCGTTTCTTGGTCAAGTCTCCCGCCTAGCGGGTGAGGATGCTCGCAATGACCCGTTGAAGCGTCACAGAATTAGACAAGGTGCTTGCGGGACGCAACACTAGAGCATCTCTTCGATCTTGGCCTTAATGTTGGCCTTGCTCTCGACCCCGATGATCTTCGCGGTTTCCTCGCCGTCCTTGAAAAAGATCATCGTGGGGATCGCCTGTATGTTGTACCTGGTCGGAGTTTGCTTGTGCTCATCGACGTCCAGCTTGGCGATGACCGTCTTTCCATCGCATTCTTCGGCAAGCTCTTCAAGCACGGGCGCAACCATCCGACACGGACCGCACCATTCGGCCCAGAAATCAACGACAACAGGAATCGGGCTCTTCAGCACTTTTTCCTCAAAATCGGCGTCTGTTAAATGGACTAACTTTCCGCTGGCCATCACTGCCTCCTTTTCAGATACCCTTAAAAGGGTTCTTCTATTCGAGAGCTATCCGGGCAAATCGCCTCTTGCCCGCCTGCAAGACGTCGCCGTCCCCTACGCGAACGTCGCAGTCATCAATAGTTATCTCCTGCTGATTTATGCGGACGCCGCCCTGTTGAATCAGGCGTCGCGCCTCGCCGTTTGAGCCGGCGAAACCGGCCCTCACAAGCATTTTCACGATCCACACTTTTCCGTTGCTCAAGTCGGCCCGCTCTATTGCAAGGCGCGGCATATCGTCGGGAAGCTCCTTGCGCGCGAACACCTTTTCGAATTGCCGCTCGGCGGCCACCGCCTCGTCCTGACCGTGATAAAGCGTGACAATCTCGCGCGCGAGCCGCTGCTTGGCCTGCTTCGGATGAAGCGCACCCGACTCTACGTCCGCCTGCAGCCGCTCGATTTCGGTCGTCGACACGTCGGTGGCCAGCTCGAAGTACTTCCACATCAGATCATCGACGATCGACATCGTTTTCCCGTATATCTCGACGGGCGGCTCATTTATGCCGATATGATTACCCAGGCTCTTGCTCATTTTCTGCACGCCGTCGATCCCCTCAAGGATCGGCATCGTGAGGATCACCTGCGGCTCCTGCCCGTATTCGCGCTGGAGCGTTCGCCCGACGAGCAGGTTGAATTTCTGGTCGGTCCCGCCAAGCTCGACGTCGGCCTCGAGCGCGACCGAGTCGTAGCCCTGAACCAGCGGATAGAGCAGCTCGAGGATGCTGATCGGCTGGTTTGCGCGCAGCCGGTTGGCGAAGTCGTCCCGCTCGAGGATGCGGGCGACCGTATAGCGCGAGGTCAGGCCTATCACGTCCTCGAACTTCATCGGGTCGCACCACCGGCTGTTGAATTCGATACGGGTCTTTTCCGGATCCAGAATTTTGTATATCTGCTCCTCATAGGTCTTTGCGTTTTGGTTGATCTCTTCCCGCGAAAGCTGCCTGCGGGTGGCGGTCTTGCCCGATGGATCGCCTATCAGGCCCGTAAAATCGCCTATCAGGAATATGATCTCATGACCGAGATCCTGGAAATGTTTCATTTTTCTGAGCACGACCGCGCTTCCCACGTGAAGGTCCGGCGCGGTCGGGTCGAACCCGGCCTTGATTTTCAGCGGCTTGCCCGTTTCCTCGGATCGCCTGAGTTTTTGAAGCAGTTCCTCCTCCGAAATAATTTCGGCGGCGCCGCGCTTGACGATGTCGCGTTGTTCTTCAGGAGTCAAAAGTATTTCTCTATTTATATAACGAAAACACCGGTTTTCTCTCCAAACACCGCCATTATAGCACCGCCGCGCAGGCGATTGCAAGCGCGGGCAAAACGGGTTTCGGATGGGGCGCTTTCCCCATATAGTAGCAAGAAATCCGCCTTGACCGACGGCGGATTCCCCGGTGTGATCCTATAAAGGTGACGATAGCTCTTCTGCGAAACGTTTTTCCCGACAGCGCGTTTTTATTTTTTCGCCGTAGCCGCGAGTTTCTCCTCCATCTTCGCTCGCAGCTCCGGGTCGGCGGCGATCAGCGCAAAGGATTGGAGTGCACTTGATTTCTCCGGTGATCCCCTGTAAAATTCCGTCATGGATTTATTTTTGACCATTCTCCAAAGGAGGCGAGCATCCCGGCCATGCGTGTTATGATATTGGAAAGGCCGCACCCCTTCGGCGGGTGCTCGCCGACGCGGCGCGGCGGTGTTGGAACTGGATGTCTGAACGACAGAAGGTGGTCCTCATGAATATGAAGAGAATGGTTTTTGTGGCTCTCCTGGCTGCGATTATGGCGCCGGCACGTCTTGCCGCCGGCGGAATGAATCCTGAAATGATTATCTATCCCGGAGTCATACTGGACGACCGGCTGAGACTGCACGAAAGAACATATGAACTCGACAGGAAGACCATATATATAATAAGGCCTGCTCCTGATTGGTCTGAATCAAAGAAAACGCTTGAAGACCTGGACAAGGGGGGAGATCCATACGCCCGACATCTGAACCTGTTATATATTGAAGCAAAGCTGCGCAGAATCCTCGAGAAGAATAGCCGCGATCTCGACAAATTCATCCGGGCCCATATCTGCCTGGGACATATCAAATTCCTCAGGAACGACTATGTCAAAGCCATAGAATTATATCAGCGCGCATATGAATCATGCATGGATGGAGGAAGTTGCCCCGTTCCTACCGAAATGCTACTTGAAAAAATAGCCGAATGTTACGATAGGTTAAGGCATATGAAAGACGGTTCGGACATAAACGCGTTCTACTCCTATGGCATACATGGCCGCGCCGAACCTTGCGAACTCTGCGGGGATGAGAAGCTCCATCCGCTTCCCGACCTGTCCATATTCGGAAAGATGACGGAACCTCGGGATACAGATGTTGAAATCCATTATGAGTGACTCTGGTCGCCGAATGCGGCCGCTTGCGGGAGCCTATAGCGTCTGAATAAAAATGAAGGCAAGCTGGGGAAAAGCTTCGGAGAACCAAGAAGGAGGTCGATGATGAAGATTGTGGGAATTTTTTTGGCGGCCGTTTTGATTGCCGCGGCGCCGGGTGTGTGCCTCGCGGTTGAAGTGGCCGACGCCGTCGTGTGTCTGGACGTGCAGGATCGCGAGCCGGTGGATGCGGGCGATTCGTTCTCGGCCGACGTCGGCAGAGTGTGGTGCTGGTCGAAGATCAAGGACGGCAAGGGCGCGACGATCAAGCATGTCTATTATTATGAGGGCAAGGAGAAGGCGGTCGTCGAGCTGTCGATAGGCTCGTCGATGTGGCGCACCTATTCTTCCAAGCGCATCCTGTCGAGCTGGACCGGCCAGTGGCGCGTCGACATCGTCGGCGAAGAAGGCGAAGTCCTGAAGTCGCTGGAGTTCACGATCGTCGAGCAGACGCCGCCGCTGCCGGAAGCTTCGGAGTGAACGCCAGGCGCCGAGCCGCTTGCCGAAACAAAGGACGCCAGGGCGGCGCCTATTCCTGCCGGGCCTTTGCGTAAAGGGGAGACATCTTCCTGAGGGTCGATACCACGTCATAAAGCACATCAAGGAAGCGATCGATGTCGGCCTCGGTGTTATCCTGCCCGAAGGTGATCACGAGCGTGCCCTGCGCATCGGCCCAATCTATTCCGATCGACGACAGCACGTGTGACGCCCTAAGCGAGCCCGAGGCGCACGCCGACCTGGTGGAGGTCAGGATGTTCTCTTCATCCAGCATCAGCACGATGCTCTCACCCTCGATATATGCGATGGACACCGACACGAGGTTGGGCAGAGAGAATTCCGGATGACCGTTGATGTGGATGTCGTCGATCCTCTCTCCAAGTCCATTTATCAGCTTTTGTTTCAGGCCGGCGGTGTGTTCCATGCGGGATTCCATATCTCTAATGGCCAGCTCCGCGGCGACTCCCATTCCGATGATGCCTGTCAGGTTTTGCGTTCCGGCCCGCCTGTTGTTTTCCTGGGATCCCCCCTCGAGGAGAGGCCACAGGCTCGCGCCCTTGCGCGCATAGAGCCCGCCTACGCCCGACGGCCCGCAGAACTGGTTGGCGGCAAAGCTCAGCAGGTCCACTCCCAGATCCTGCACGTCGATCGGCACAACGCCCGTGGAAGCCACGGCGTCGGTGTGGAACGTCACCTTGTTCTCGCGCGCGATCCGGGCGATCTCCTTTATCGGCTGGATCGTGCCGATCTCGTTGTTGCTGTGCATGATGGATATGAGGATCGTATCATCGGTAATGGCCCGGGCCACGTCGTCCGGATTCACGCGCCCGTATTGGTCCACGGGAACGGAGGTCACCTTGTGGCCGAACATTTTCAACCGCCGGAGAGTCTTCAACACTGCGTTGTGCTCGATGTTCGAGGTCACGATGTGCTTTCCCTTGTCGGCCTTGGCGCGCCTGACGCCCTTGATGGCATGGTTTATCGACTCGGTTCCGCCGGACGTGAATATAATTTCCTTTGTCGAGGCTGCGTTGACAAGGCCCGCCACCGCCTCGCGGGTCCTGTCGAGGGCCGCCTTGGCCTCGTCGCCCAGCTGGTGCGGGCTGGAGGGGTTGCCATAGCCTTTTTTTATGGCCGCAATCATGGCCTCTTGCACTTCGGGCCGGAGAGGATTGGCTGAAATATGATCCAGGTTGATAAGGTTCATAATCGAAAGCTCCCACGTAAGACTTAATGCTCGAGATCTACTTCCTGGCCGCAACTGGAACAGAAATCCATCTGACCGACAAGATCGGCGTCGCAATACGGACATTGGCATTTGTCGCCGTGCGTATGCTCGTGCTTGTCTTTCTCCTCCGATCTATCCCGCACCTTGCCGGCCTTTCTGTCTTCGTAGTCCTTAATGGCAAGCTGGAGCGCGTCGGCTCCGAGGTTCGAGCAGTGGAGCTTGTTTTTGGGAAGGCCATCGAGCGCTTCGGCGACCGACTTATTTGTGAATTCCTTGGCCTCCTCGATGCTTTTCCCTTTGGCCATTTCCGTCATCATGCTGGAGACCGCTATCGCCGCCCCGCAGCCGAAAGTCAGGAATTTTATGTCCTTGATATATTCTTCCTCGACCTTGATGGTAATGGTCATCATGTCGCCGCAGATGGGGTTGCCGACTTCGCCCACTCCGTCGGGGTCCTTGATCTCGCCCACGTTGCGAGGGTTCTTAAAATGGTCTTTGACCGTTTCCGAATACATTGAAGCACCTCCGGTTTCCGCATTAATCCACTCCTAGAATAATACCTAATTAAGCTCGCAAATGCAAAGGCATGGGAGAAAAAAGCGGGCCGTTCCGGTTTTTCTTCGAACCGCAGGACAGACCTATAGTATGGAGGGTGACCCATCTCTGCCGTCGCTTGGCATTCTTGTTGCTTTCTTGTTACTTCTATAATGGCCGATAATCCCGAATAAGGCAAGAGAAAAGATGCTCGGCCGGAGATGCCCGGAATGCGAAAAACGTTGACAGCCCTGTCAAATCCCGCGCACGAACCTCGCATTTGCTGTCGGCAAAATCATCCGGCAAAGGCAACCGGCTCAATGAGAGCGATGCCTATTCTTGAGGCAGGCTGCCCGATGAGTAGGCAGCCTGGCGGGACTGGACAGGTAAGAAGCGCGGTCGACGATATTCGAACCGAATAAGAACGGAAAGAAGAAAACAGGCCCGGATTATGGCGGGTTGAATTATGCAGGCCAGTGTCGTCTGGCTAACGAAGCCGAGAACCGCATTGCCTGGCGGCGCCTGCATGGCACAGGGCAGACAACTTCAGGCAGGTTGTCTCAGGCGATCGTTCGAGACGGCCTGCCTGTTTGTTTGCCCGTGTGCTTTTTTGCCGGCGGTCTTTTTAGGAAGGAGAAGGCGGATGTTGGGGAGAAGAAAAAAATTTATGAGAAATCTGTCAATCGTTTTTTCGGCGACAGCATTCCTGTGGTTTCTCACGGCCGGAACGGCCTTTGCCGAAGATGCCACAGCCGCGTCAAACCAAGTAGCCGTGGACACGGTTTGGATGCTGGTCGCGGCTTTCCTCGTGTTTTTCATGCAGGCCGGCTTCGCCATGGTCGAAGCAGGTTTCACCCGGGCGAAGAATGCATCCAACATCATGATGAAAAACATCATGGATTTCTCGGTCGGCGCCATCGGCTACTGGGCGATCGGCTTCGGGCTGATGTTCGGGGCGGATAAGCTTGGGTTGTTCGGGTCGGACGGCTTTTTCCTTAGCGCCGGCGACCCGACGACCGGCGACGGCCTGTGGCAGTTGGCCTTCTGGATGTTTCAGGTGGTCTTCGCCGCGACTGCGGCGACCATCGTGTCGGGCGCAATGGCCGAGCGAACAAAGTTCGTCGGATACCTCTTTTACAGCGCGGTGATATCTGCGCTGATCTACCCCGTAGTCGGCCATTGGATCTGGGGCGGCGGTTGGCTGAGCGGCAAAGGCATGGTCGATTTTGCAGGCTCCACCGTTGTCCATTCCGTCGGCGGGTGGGCGGCGCTCGCGGGCGCGATTGTTTTGGGTCCCCGCCTGGGAAAATACGGGCCGAACGGGACAGTCAAGGCCATTCCCGGCCATAACATACCTCTGGCTGCGCTGGGGGTGTTCATCTTGTGGTTCGGCTGGTTCGGGTTCAACCCCGGCAGCACGACCGCCGGCACTAACCTGAGTATCGCCACAATTGCGGTAACCACCAACCTTTCGGCCGCCGCGGGCGCGATAACCGCGATGATCACAATATGGACCAGGCATGGAAAACCTGATACCAGCATGACCCTGAACGGCGCTCTGGCCGGTCTGGTGGCTATAACGGCGCCTTGCGCGAGCGTCTCGCCGGCGAGCGCCATTATTATCGGCGCGATTGCGGGCGTTCTCGTGGTCTTCTCGGTGGAGTTCCTGGATAGGGTTCTAAAGATAGACGATCCTGTCGGCGCAATTTCGGTCCACGGCGTTTGCGGCGCATTCGGCACGCTGGCAGTCGGCCTGTTCGCCCAATCAAAATACGGTGAGGCCAGCGGCGCAGGCGCGGTCAACGGCCTTTTCTTCGGGGGTGGACTCTCGCAGTTCTGGGTGCAGCTTGTGGGTGTAGTCACGGTGTTCCTCTGGGTTTTTATCGCCGCTATGGCGCTGTTTCTCGCCATCAAATTCACCGTTGGATTGCGCGTAAGCCGCGAAGAAGAACTGAGAGGCCTCGATATAGACGAACACGGTATGGAGTCCTACAGCGGATTTCAGATCTTCACGACCGAATAATGCGACGCAACGATCGGGAGAAACCGGGAGGTGACCCAATGAAACTTGTAATAGCATATATCCAACCCCATAAGCTCCCCGACGTGAAGAGAGCTTTATACGACGCCGAAGTCTACAAGATGTCGGTGACAAACGCGCTCGGATGCGGCCAGCAGAAGGGCTATCACGAGACCTATCGGGGAGTGGATATGGAAGTTAACCTGCTGAAAAAGATCAGGCTCGAAATTGCCGTCAACGACGATTTCGTGGACTCCACGGTCAAGGCGATAATCGACGGAGCCCGAACGGAAAGCATCGGAGACGGCAAAATATTCGTGCTCGACCTCGG